>JAZUMX010000367.1:0-3045 GCA_045603865.1 Thermoguttaceae bacterium | reverse complement strand
TCAACAGCAGCGTCGATCTGGGTGAACATAACGCCGGAGGATTCGCCGCGAAGCAATCCAAACTGGGATTCCAAAACGGACGCCAAAGCGCCTAAAACGACGTTTTGAACGTTCTTGAATTCCACTTCGTTCTGACGAAGCGTTTCGTACTGCGGATCATACTTGAACAACAGCTGGGCGTTGGTCAAAACCATCGCGATAACGCTGTTGACGTCGCCGTGACATTCGTATTTTCCGGTCAGATCCTGAATCTCGGTAATAACTTCGTCTGGCGTTGACGGATCCCGCTTGAGATCTCTCAACAGATCAATCATTCGCTGGGACGTAAACGTTACCAGAGTGCCGTCTTCGTCAACTTTGTCTTTGGTAATCGTGCCGAAATAGTCGCCCAGATTGGCTCTGCTGGTGTTCCCGGTAGGATTGAAGAAGTTGGTCAGGTCGGCAAACGGCTCGTCTCCGTACTTGGCTTGCAAAATCTTCGACTGCGTATCGAGCAGCCCTCTCATGTTATCGAGGAACAGTTTGTACGGACCTGTCGTTGACAGACTGACGCCCTTGATGTACGGGATAATGTCGTTGACAGAGACGTCTGGACCGTAACCGGCATACGTAACAATAACGTCGCCGTCTGCGTCCAAACCAACCTGTCCGACCAGCTGGCTGTAATCCCAGTAAGTCGGGTTGTCGTTAATGTTGAACGTGGCGCTGTTGACACGGTAGACGTTGCGGACTTTGTTGACCGTTTTCTTAATTTCAGTCGCCGGCTCTTCATCCGTATTTTCTGCGTTTTCGCCAGTTCCATCGTCAATATTGACATCCGTTCCGTTATCTTCCTGTTCAACAGGAACTTCAGTAATCTTGACTTTGTACTGTTCTGCGTATACTCCGGAAGAAATCTCGCCGGTTGAGTCGGTATCGGTTTCCAGACCGGTCCAGCTGATGATGAAGTCTCCGGTGTCAGACCATGCCGCCTGCGGATCTTTGCCGCCGTAATCTCTTTCGCCGTTATTTACGTTTGTTCCGCCAACGACGAATTCCTCTTGAATCAAACCGAATTCTTCCTCGGACGGATAAATTGTATTGTATACCGAAGCGTGGATTTCTGACATGTAGTAGAAATCTTCTTCGTAATAGTAGTTGAAGTAGTGATTGTAGAACGTGTAGTACGGGAACTGGATGTCCATCAACGGGTTGTTGGTGTATTCCCATGTAACGACAAACTGTCCGTTGTCGTCCGCCGCAACAGACGGATTGGTAGACGCGCCGGTAACTTCCGTATCGACGCGGGTTTCAGCGCTGACAGCCTTGCCGTTCTTGTCGTAACGCTGCATGTAAACGCCGTTGAAGTAGCTGATCGTCTGACCTTCAGAATCCCAGACGATAACAAAGTTGCCGTCCAGGTCCATCGCGACGTCCGGATTGCGCTGCGCGTTGGTCGTTGACGTATTAACGCGGAATTCCTTGGACGTTTCGACAACGGACTGGATGTAATTCGTCTTGGAATCCTTCTGATAGTAGTTCTGCGAAAGATCGTCAGGATCAACTTCAATATAGGTGTACGTATCGACCGTATTGACCATCATGTCGGACGGCCAAAGCTTCTCGGATTCTTCCTCAACGTAAGCGTCGTTAAGATAGGAGTGATCGTTAATGTAGCTGCGAGCGGAGTACGTCTTGGCGTAAATGTCTGTATAGCTGCCGCGAACAAGCGTATTGGAGACTTCGCTTTGCCACGTAATGACAAAATCGCCGTCTGCGTCCATTGCCACAGCGGGATTGAGCTGATTGTAATACGTAACCTCTTTGAAGGGATCGTCGGAATCCGCCGGATCGGCTTCTTCCAGAGAGTTGACGCGGAATTCCGAACTGGATTCCTTAACCGTTTCGACCTTCAAAATCGCTTCTTCAGACAAACTGTCAGTGCCATCGCTTGCCAGAGCGGTCAAAAGCGGATGGTTGATGTAAGAACTGCTTCCAACAAACGTGATGTCGTAGACGTAGCCGTCCAAAGAGTTGCCGTCTGCATCCGTCAAACCGTAAACCGGAACGACCAGAACTTCCGGATAAACGCCGCCGGAAACCAGCATGGCGGATTCCGTCGCCGGTCCTTCCAGGAGGTCTCGGCGCTGAGCGTTGATTCGGTCTGGAGCCGGCATGAAAATCGGCGACATGAGGTTGGTGTTCTTCTTCGCGTCAAACGCTCTTTGAATGTTGTCCGCCGTATCCAGCGGTTTAGTTGGATCGACCTTAATATTATTATACAGACACGGAGCGCTGACAATGGAAATATCGGCAGACACTTCAAATCCTGCCGCATCGTTTCCTTCCGGGTTTTCCTGATAAATCGCCAGGTTCGGAACGCCGTCGTAAACCCATTTCGAGCCATCCCACGTCGCCTGGATGTCTTCAGAATAGACGTACACGTAGAATTCCGTGGGGCTGACCGCTTTGACAACGCAGTCATTAAGATATTTGCCCTGCGTCTGACCCAAGCCGCGCAATTTTGCCTGAAGTTCAGCCGCATTGGTTTCCATGGAATTGGTGTAGTTCAAAACGTCCTGGTCAGTTTCGGCGTCAATAGACAGCGTCTTGGCGTATTCTTCGTTAAACGTAAACGTAGAAACCGTGGACTGACCGGTGCTGTCGTATGCGTAAATCGAGAATCGGGCGTTGATGCTGTCCTGATTAGCGGTCAAAGGCTGCGCTTCCGAGGTAAACGAAATCTTGTAAACCAAGCCAGAGGCAATCTTTGTATCAACCGTGGGGTCCTCAACCATGTTGTCCGGATCCAGATTTTGCATCTGACCGTAGAACAGGCTGATGTTGGAATACGATCCGGTGGTGTAGGCGTCGTAATCCAGATACAAACGCTGCGTTTCGTTGGTCAGGTAACGAGCGTAAATGTTCCAGTCCAGAGCCGGAGAAAGCGTTGTGCCGTCGATGACAGGCTGGAACTGGCTCGTTTCGCCTTCCTTGGTCGTGTAGATAATGTCCGGACGCTCCCAGACAACGACCAAATCGCCGTCTTCGTCGCCGCCGAGGTCG
>JAZUMX010000366.1:0-1562 GCA_045603865.1 Thermoguttaceae bacterium | reverse complement strand
CCCGGTTCGCCATAATCCGGCGGCGTCAACGCGATAATCGCTTTTAGGCGACGTCTGAACGGAATCGTTCTTTTTCGCAGGCGCAAGACGAGCAAAGGCATCAGCGAGGAATGCGTTTAAATCGACTTTCTTTCCGCCCATGGAACCGACGGCGCGGGGATATCGCTGTTGGAAATCCGCTAACTGCTCTTTGAGAGCGGCTTGTTCTTTCTCAAACGCCGTTCCGGAAAGGAGCGAGCATTTTCCAAACTGGCACAGCAAACGCCGGGCGTTAAGCTGTTCGGGCGGAAGAACGCTTGCATCGTAACACTGCGCAGTCGCCAATTCGTCCAGAACTTTGAGCGACGGTTCGTACTGTCCTGTTACATAAAAGTATTCCGACAGATTATCCAAAGCCGTTTGCGCGGCGCGGGCGGAGGGATACAGTTTGTAGACTTGCCACAAAGCCGCCATCCGAGCAGATAAATACTCTTGAGCAATCGCCTGACGATAAAGCTCTGCCGCGGTCGATTCGTACCGACTTTGATAGATCGCCTTTTCTTGATCCGTCAAAGAGCGGTTTCTCCCCAGCGCGACAGCGTACTTGAGCGGTATGAACTGACCGCCGCTGGGAACGAGAGTTGCCCCGGAGGTCGCCTTGAGCTGGTCAGCCGCGCTGAGAGCTTTGATATACGGTTCCTGAGAATAAACGCGATCCAATTCCGCCAGGACGGTTTCGTCTGCCGTATTGAAATGCGCCCAGTCTTCTGCGAATGTAACAGAAGTCAGGACAAACGTCAGGAGCAGGAATAGGGAATAGGGAATAGGGAATAGGGAATAGTTTTAGGAATATTCCGGTAAAAGCGTACCGTTTTTAGCTTCTAGCCTCTAGTTCCTGGCTTTTGATGACAACTTCTGGCTTTAATGCTATCAGCTAGAACTTCAAATGCCCAAGCTAAAAGCTAGTGGCTAATAGCTAGGGACTAATTACATAAAGCTGTCTACCACGTCCTTGGGGGCGGGAGCGTAGCTGTGCGGCTCCATGGAAAACGAGGCGCGTCCTTGCGACAAGCCGCGAACGGCGTTAGAGTACCCGAACAGGTTGATCAGCGGCGCTGTTGCGCTAATAACAGTGGATTTCCCTCTGGGGTTGGTTCCGCTGACAATAGCGCGGCGCTGTTGCAGGTCGCCGACGATGTCGCCGACGCATTCGTCCGGCGAGGTAATCTCGATCTTCATGACGGGTTCGAGAATCTGGTATCCGGCGTTTTTCAGGGCCTTTGTGAACGCGTCCGCCGCGGCGATTCTGAACGCGACTTCGTTCGATTCGCCCTCTTTGGCGACGCCGCCCAATACGGTCATCTTGACGCCAATAAGCGGGAATCCAAACGAGCCGCTGGCGCCCTGGTCTTTGAGCGTTTCGACCGTCGCCTGCCAGTACTCCATCGGGAATTCCGGCTCTTCTGCCGACATGTCAAACCCCGGAACGACGAGAACCTGCTGTTCGCCTTCCGGCAGCGGCTCCATTTTAATTGTAACGTCCGCAAAGTGCGGAGCGCCGGCAATAACGCGCCGACATTCGC
>JAZUMX010000365.1:0-3433 GCA_045603865.1 Thermoguttaceae bacterium | reverse complement strand
AATTCTTTAACAGCAGCGTCTGCAAGATCGCTTTGCGTCTTCTTTTTTGTAATATCATTTTCAACAACGCTCAGTTTTTCCTGAAGCTCTCGAATCTGTTTTTTCGTATTATCCAGTTCTTTTTCGTCTTCGGTCAGCGTTACAGGGGGAGCGTCTTTAAAGATCTGGTGAAATTCGACTCCGCAAAGAGGGCACGGTTCGCCCTCGACAAGCTTTTTTCGATGTTCCTCTAACGACAGATACAGTTTTGAAAAGGAAATTGCCTTTTCAAGAGCTTGTTGATGTTTTTCGGCTTCAGATTTTTCGGATTCCAGTTTTTGTTTGTCTTTATTCAGCTTCTCGATATCATTGGAATACTCAGAAAATTCTTTTTGGAAATTTTTAATTGAACTATTGTTGTCGTCAATTTCTTTTTTGACGGGGTGCAAACTCATCCAACGGCTTTTCAGCTTGTTGAAATCGTTAATAATCTTTCGCGTTTCGGAAATGGAAAGCCCGGAGAGCTTTTCTGAAATTTGCAAATCAATCTTCTCCGCGGTAAGATCGTCCGGCAAAGCGTCTGTATCGATTTTGGCTTTATCACACGCTTGCTCAAATTGACTTTGAAGCTGATTCAATTTCTTCTGTTCGGGTTCAATATTTTTATTTTTTTCGGCAATGACGGCGTCAAGAGCTTTAACTTTATCAATAGTTGATTTTTTAGAGTTAAGCGTTTCTGTAGCGTTATTTAACTCAGCAGTTGCGTTTTCCAGAGCCGATTTTTCTGACGATATTTCCTCATCCAGCTTTTTAATCGTTTGAGCGTCTTCATTAATTTGGTTATCGAGCATGTTCAGAATATTGAGCTTTTGCTCTGTCACGCGATAGTCCGCAACGATTTTCTGCGCCCTTGCGTCTTGAACAAGCTGCTTGCGCTGAGGTTCAAACTCTTTTATTTCCCCGGCGTTTTGAGCCAAATCCCGCTCAATTGCTTCGGAATCCTTTTCCAGCCTTTTAATCTCTTTTACCCATTGAATCTGCTTGTCAAGCCGCTCAATTTCCTCTTGCAGCGTTTTGGTTTTTGCGTTGGATTCCTCCAGCGCTTTTTCTATAGAAGACGCGTCTTCATCGGAAAGTATTTGAATTAAATCGAGTTGATTTTTGATTGGTTGCAGCTTGCCGTTCTCATCTTTGTACCGTTCATACACTTTCATTGAAATGGCAGAGTATATTTGCGTTCCGGTAATCGTTTCAAGCAGTTCAGAACGGTCGTTGGCTTTGGAGTCCAGAAACTCTTTGAACTTCCCCTGAGCCAACAGAACGGCGCGCGTAAACTGTTCGTAGGTTAGACCTATAAGCTCCGTAACCTTTTGGGCGACCTGAGTTTTCGTACTTGCCAGAATTTCTCCTGTTTCTGCGTTTGCAATCTCAAAAGTTGCCTGTCGAAGTTTGCCGTCTCGGTTGTTGAACGCATAATGATGTTCAAAATAAGCGCGAAAAACGCCTTTTTCGCAGGAAAACGTCGTTTGAGCGTAACAATCCCCGGAAGAGCGATTTATTATCTCGTTGGAGGAATCTGTGATTGAACCCAAACGCGGCGTTTTACAATACAGCGACAGACAAATGGCGTCCAGAATAGTCGTTTTCCCGGCTCCGGTCGGTCCAACGATAGCAAACAAGCCGTCGTTAACATACGCCGGATCGGTGAAGTCAATATGCCATTCGCCTTTGAGCGAGTTCAGATTTTTAAAATCAAGTTTGAGTATTTTCATTGACGACCTGATTCACAATTCCTTTGTACATGATAAGCAATTCTTCGCGTTTCTCTTTAGGAACGTTATAGGAATTTAGCGTTCGTTGAAAAACGTCGTCCGGGCTAAGCGATCGAAGCGTTTCCCTTTTGAATAGTCGGGAAACGCATGCTTCGCGCGTTGAGAGCCACTTAAACGCCAAGAGTGTAACAGCCGAATTCTCAAGAATTTTTTCCACCTCGCGATCAAACGTCCCGATATGTTCTGAACCCTCGTAAAGAATCTCCAGCCAGACGCTCTGATTGTTTTCCTTGCACTCGTTCACAAGCTGGGCAACCTTCGCCTCAATTACGGACTTCTCCTTTTCCGAGATTTGAACCAGCTTTTGAAAACAGGGAATTTCAACAGGTGTAACAGTCTGTCGACCGTCGGCAGTCCATTGAACTTCAACAACGCATTTGGTTTGTTTTGCTTCCCCAAATCCGATTGGAATCGGCGAGCCGGAATAGAGGATTCGATCCTGTCCGCTAACAACCGGGGGAACATGCAGATGCCCCAGAGCGATGTAATCAAATGCGCTCGGGAAATCTTCGGCGGGGAACAGGTTCTGATTTCCGACGTAGATGTCGCGTTCGCCGTCGTTCGCGCCCCGGCTGGACGTCACTTGAGTAAACAGATGTCCAGTTGCAATTATCGGAACAAAAGGCGAATTTTGTAACAGTTCCTGTTTTTTTTCTTCCGCCTGTTGGGCGAGATTTTGATAGACGTCCCGAAGTCCCTCCATCAGATGACGCTTTCGTTCGCTGACGGTTTCCCTATCGACGGATTTTCTCAGTTCCACGTCTGACAGGAAGGGAATTGCAGCGATTATTGCCGGCAAACCGTCCGGCTTGCCATTTCCAGAAGGCGGAATGACAACCAGTTCCGGCTCTCTGGCGGCTACGGTTATATTAAAAAACTGCAGTACCGGTTTGGAGATTTCCAGAAACGCCGCAGAGTCGTGGTTCCCGGCAGTAATAATTACGTGTCGGCAGCGGCTTGTCCCGTTCAATCTGTCTTGATACAGTTGAACGAGAAACTGATTATACATTTGCTGTGATTCCAGCGTCGGCGTTCTGTTATCGTACACGTCTCCGGAAACAATCAGAACGTCAATGTCCCGGTCGATAATGGTCTGACGAAGCCAGTTCAGAAACGCCTGATGTTCGTCTGCGCGCCGCCGGTCGTAAAGCCGACAGTCCAGGTGCCAGTCTGAGGTGTGAAGAATTTTCATGACAATTTACCAGACTTTATAAGAGCGCTATTGTCGATGCGCCGACTTTGAGCGTTTTGTTTATTTGTTTTTGTTATATTTCTCCTCTGATTTCTTCTGAAGCTGGTCGAGACTTCCCTTGGCGATGTCGTTATTGACCTTTTCCCATTTTTCAACCTGGGCGCTGTCGTGAAGATGCTGCCGATAAATATTAATCAACTGTGTAACAGGGTAGCCGTCTGTTGGATCGAGCTGATGAACTTTAACGTACGTATCGGCGGCGCCGCGATAGTCGCCGCTGTTGAGTTTTGATTCGGCGTCTGCCATCAACTTTTGCTTTTCTGTTTTAGGACCGCGTTGTTGGGCGGCATACTGAGCGTCGTATTTTGCCTCGAGTTTGGGAAGTCGCTCTCGTCTGGCTTCCTCAGGAGTAAGATTTTTCCTGACGGTT
>JAZUMX010000364.1:0-1513 GCA_045603865.1 Thermoguttaceae bacterium | reverse complement strand
CGCGTCCGCCTCGCGGCACTTGTCAGCGCACATGTTGACAAAATCGTCGTCAAAAATGCATTTGCCGGGGGTTTGATTTCGGCACGACATGCAAGCCGTACAGCCATGAACCATCTGACCGCCAATCTGAACGATTTCGGTTTCAATTCCCGCCGCCTGAATCGGTTCCAAAACCTTTGTCAGCAGGGTGTACGTGTTTCCGTCCCGACGGGGACTGCCGTTGAATGCTACTACTTTCATCTTTTTACACCTTAATTTGTAAAATGGGCAAAATTGGGATTGCAATTTCTTTGCATTTGTTTATTATATAGGAAAGACATCAAAAGTCAATCCATGGAGAAGAAGAAAGCGGGAAACAGCGATAGACTCCATCCGCCAAGGAGCCTCAAACGCTTTTTCTCTCAGATTATACGCCCTGTATCATGCCGCATTTAATTTTATTCCACCTGACCGTAATTTTGTTTGCTGGTTTTATCGTTGGCTGGATTTGCAAACGATTGAACGTTTCTCTGTTAATCGGATACATGCTCGTCGGAGCGATTATCGGTCAGGACTGCTTCGGGTTGATTGTTTCCAACATCACTTCCAGATCTGCGGAAATCAGCAGGGTTAGGCGGGAAGTCAATAAAAACGTTGACCCGACGACAGCGGCGGAAATCGTCGTGGAAACCAAAGACGAGCAGATGGAACTCATCGACAAGACGTTTATGGAATGCATTGCTCAATTCGGCGTCTTGTTGCTTTTGTTCTCCATCGGCATGGAATTCACGCTCGATAAAATGGCGGCGATGTCAAAATACATGTTTGTCGGCGGGACGCTTCAGATGGCGCTGACCTGCATTCCAACGACGCTGTTTTTTCATTATTTCGTCCATTTGTCATGGGGAATTAGCGCTATAGTCGGATTTGTTTTTTCGCTTAGTTCAACAGCTCTGGCGTACAAGAGTTTACAGGACGAAGGCGTTGCAGCGACTCACCGCGCCAAGGGGACGCTGGGCGTTTTGCTCTTTCAGGACCTTGCCCTCGTTCCCATATTGCTGCTCGTTCCCGTTCTTTCCGGCGACGAATCCTCGCCGTCCATTATGTACTGGATCGGCATGGCAATCAAGACGGTTATTTTCTGCTTGATTGTCGTCGTGGGCAGGATATACATGCAGAAACATCTCGCCTCCAAGCTTGCTAAATTGCGGGCGAAAGAACTGCTTATCGCTTTGGTCCTGGCAATTTTAATGGGGTTATGCTCACTGGCGGTTTTGCTGGGATTAACCCCGGCTTTGGGCGCATTGGCGGCAGGCATCGTGCTGGGCGAAAACCGGCTCACCAATCAGATCGAAGCCTTGTTCATGCCGTTTAGCGAATCGTTCTCCGCCATGTTCTTCATCTCGCTGGGCATGTTGATGAACTTTAACATTCTTCAGACGCACCCGCTGCTGTGTTTTGGCTGTCTGATTGCCGTGATAATATTAAAAATGCTCGCCGCCGCATGTTCGCTTAAAATTTGCGGATTTAAGAA
>JAZUMX010000363.1:0-7408 GCA_045603865.1 Thermoguttaceae bacterium | reverse complement strand
CCTTTTTCGTTGCAGACGAACGAACCGCCTTCAAACATGAGCGAGTCCTGACCTCCAACAAGGTTGCAGAAAACGCCCGGCTTGCCGCGTTCGGCGCAAAGGTTTTTGAATTCCGTGTAAATCAGCTGGTTAGGGTTGATGTTAAACGAAACGGGATTGGTTTCGATAAGGATTTTATAATCGACAGATTCGTCTTCTTTTCTGAACTTGCCGTATTCCAAAACGCGATGGTCAATCGGGGAGCCTGGATGCCTGAAAATCAGGTTGGCTTTGCACTGGGGAAGCTTTTTCGAGACTTTTTCCCACGCCTGTTTATAGGCGCGAACGAACCCGGGATTGAATCGAAGATCGTCCAGCGGAAAACCGCTCAACGCCCCAAACGGAAAGACAATCCAATCGTCTTCCGTCCAGGAATCCAAATCGGGAATCTTGTTGAACGCGTCGAGAATCTTCGCTCCCGACTTATCGAAATCGCCCGGTATCGGGTTGAGTTGAATAAGCGCTATTTTTGTCATGGATATTATAATAACGTAATGTTTACATGCCCAAATTATACAATGTTCGGATATTGCAGCGTTTTGCAAACCGAACGAATATTATTTTTATTGATTGTTTCCGGAATCTTTTTTTCCAGAACGATCAAAAGGATATTTACTGAACGCTTCCAGTTCTGAATTGAGCGGCGATTCGTCCTTTTGAGGAACTTTTTCCAGCGCCCAGGGAACGCGAACCGTAAACACGCTTCCGACAGCCAACTGGCTTTCGACGGTAATATCTCCTTGCAACAGTTTACATATTTCTTTGACAATTGACAAGCCCAATCCGGTTCCGGTATACTCGCGAGTCATAACGGAATCGGTAATGGCGGACGAGCCTTGTCTGAATTTTTCGAATATCTTTTTCTGATCTTCCTCGGAAATGCCAATCCCTGTATCCGAGACAGACATAATAAGCATATTGTCTTTTTCATCCCGTTTAACATTGACTTTTACCGTTCCGCCTTCCGGGGTGAATTTGATGGCGTTGGAAAGCAAATTGTTAAGCGTCTGCTGGAGACGGTTTTGATCCTGCTTCAGCGGCGGCAATCCTTCTGGGACGTCTTCCACCAGAGCAATATTTTTCTTTTCCGCCAGAGGGCGCGCCATGTCGCACTGAGCGGAAATAATCCGCTCAATCGGAAATTCTGTAACGTTAACGTTCATCTTCCCGCTGTCCATTTTGGCGAGGTCGAGAATGTCGTTAATCATGGCAAGAAGCAGTTTTCCAGACGACTGAATATTGGCGACGTAACGCTTCTGTTTTGCGTCAAGCTGTTCGATTCCTCCAAGCACTTCGCTGAATCCCAAAATGGAATTGAGCGGGGTGCGAAGTTCATGGCTCATTGTCGACAGAAAATCGCTTTTAACGCGGTTTATCTCGAACAATTGCATGTTCATGTGAGCCAGTTCCTCGTTCTTTTCGTCTAATACGTCATTGGCGTTTCGCAGATCTTCCTGACTGGTCATCAAACGTCTAAGCATTCGGTTGAACGCAGAACCGAGAGCTGCGAATTCATCTCTGGTGTTGAGTTCCACTCGCAAAGACGTGTTGCCGTGAAAAACGCCGTCGGTAACTTCACGAAGATACGTCAGAGGTTTAATAATGATTGCCCGAATCGTCATGGAAAAGGCAATCAGCCCCAAAAACACGGCAAAAATTCCCATTCCAAGCAGCGAATTGAACGATTGACGAATCAGCTTTTGCGTGGACTGCTGAGGAATGTTGACCTGAACGACCGCCATCAGTTTTCCGTCTGGAGAATCGCTCGAATCGGCAGAGTCCAACGACGCCGACGAAATTGGAGACGCTCCGGGAATTATCGCTCCGGGAAGAGCCGTCAGACTTTGCGGCTGAAGTTCCGGGTGACAAAAACCTGAAACGCAGGAACGCTGCGCTCGAACGGCTTGATAGTACTCGTAGTTTTCGTTATTGAGCCGACCGACGTAGTCCGGCTCTATCGCCTGATCTACAAACAGTTCTTTCTTTTTCTTTTGATCTGCCGCTGCGTCCGAGGACTCTGAACCGGTTTCGGAATTCGATTTAACCGTTTTATTCTGAGTTGACTCTGTTGTTAAATCCGGCTTTTCCTTGAATCGGTCTGGAATAACGGATACAAAACGCTCAATAGCTTCGCGGCCAAAGTCGTCCAGATTCTCGTTGGGAGCGCCCGGCTTGAGAACCTGGTACTCAAAATTTTGCTGAGTCAGCTGAGATTGAACGACCTTGCGAACGAGCTGGTAACTTTCGTTTGCTTCAAAGGCTTCCCAATGTTTAATCAATACGACTTCGTCAACCAGCAAGCGCCCCGTCTGAGGATTTTGCTTGGCAATAAGCTTTTCCGCCGCAAACCAAATCGGCGTAAAAGTCAGGGCGATTACCACAACCATGCTGATGGCAAACATCCCCATACATTTAACCTCAAGACTGGTTTCGCCCAATAGATGTTGTATGCGTCGATTGCTCATGGTTTAATTAGTTGGTAAAATACTGGCGGTCAGATGTCGATAATTGCTTCCTGCTTGTGTCGACCACTAAATTCAATTATATATATAAAAGAGATAAAAGCAAGGGGGCGGAGATAATTCGTAATGCGGAATTCGGAATGCGTAATTGACGCAAAGCGCTCATCTTAGCTTTTTTAAAAGGGCGGAGCATACTTGAATTATTTCTGAAAAATAGTAGAATAAATAATAGCGAGAGGCAAACGTCAAGCGAGAATTACTGTTTGATATATTCGCTTGGACAAATCCCAAAAGAATCATTTTTCCAAATTATCAAGTCCTCTCGCGGAACGTATATTTTTATTTCAAGTATTTGTTATGAAAGATTTTCCCGTACAACTGCTATCGGAAACGTCCCATGCTGGAGCGCGCGCGCTGCGGTTCCCGAAACTGGACGTTCCCGCCGTGGATTTCGCTCAGAAATTCCCGGCAAACCAACTGGCGGAATCGACGCCCCGCCTGCCGGAACTGGCTGAAATTGACGTCGTTCGTCATTTTGTCAACCTGTCGTCCAAAAACTACAACGTCGACGCCAACTTCTATCCGCTCGGATCCTGTACGATGAAGTACAACCCGAAATGCTGCGATAAATGGTCGACCATGGAAGGCTTTTGCGACCTCCACCCGTACCAGCCGGAATCGACCGTTCAGGGCGTTCTGGAACTGCTGTATAAAGTTCAGCAATGGACGGCGGAGATTGCCGGACTGCCGAACGTGAGTCTGCAGGCGGCGGCTGGCGCTCACGGAGAGTTCAACTCTCTGGAAGTGGCGGCGAAGTATTTCCGAGAACATGACCCGAACAGAACAGAAGTCGTTACGCCCGACTCCGCTCACGGCACAAACCCTGCGTCCGCCGCTATGGCAGGATTCAAGCTGGTCGTCTGCAAGAGTTCTCCCGAAGGGCTGGTCGATCTGGACGACTTGCAATCGAAGCTGTCCGACAAAACAGCGGTGTTCATGATTACCAACCCGAACACGCTGGGGCTGTTCGACCCGAACATTTCCAAAATCGCGAAGATGGTTCACGACGCCGGCGCGCTGGTATACGTAGACGGCGCCAACATGAACGCGATTATGGGCGTCGCCCGTCCCGGCGACTTCGGCGCGGACATGATGCACTTCAACACGCACAAAACGTTTGCCGCTCCGCACGGCGGCGGAGGTCCCGGAGCCGGCCCGATTGCCGTCGCCGATTTCCTCAAAGATTACCTTCCCCATCCCCGCGTAATTAAAACCGACGACGGATACAAGCTCGACTTCGGAAACGAACACAGCATCGGGAAAGTCCGCATGTTCTTCGGATCGGTGGGCGTCCTTGTCCGCATGTACGGATACATTCGCGTTTTGGGAGCGGACGGGATTCGCAAAACCGCTCAGCGAGCCGTCTTGGCGGCGAACTACCTGGCGGCGCGCGTCAAGGATTTCCTGCCCATTCCGCACCCGGAACACCCCATGCACGAGTTCGTCGCCTCGGCGGAATCCCTCAAAAAGGAAAAGGGAATCAGCGCGATGGAAATCGCCAAAGGGCTTCTCGATTTCGGCATTCACGCCCCGACGATTTACTTCCCCATGATCGTTCATGAATCCCTCATGTTCGAACCGACCGAAACGGAACCGCTGGCTATGCTGGACTACACCGTTGAAAGCCTGAAAAAGATCGTCGAGATGGATTCTGAATACCTCCATCACGCTCCGCACACGACTGCCATCAGCCGTCCGGACGAAGTAACCGCCGCGAAAAAGCCGGTTCTTAAAAGCGAATGATAAATAACCTGGGAGAGACTGGGAGAATTCTTGATGATTTTCCCAGCTCTCACCGCTGTATGCGATCGAGACTGTAACAGTTGCCAATGTTTAAATAGCTTACAAGCGTTTTTATAAGGAGACAGTATTATGGAGTATAAGGATTTTAATATTGATTTTGTAGAAAGAACAAAAGAGATTTTAGAAAAATTATCAAATAAAACTGATTTTGAGGTCACATTGTTAATCAATTGCCTTTTTGGATTAATTGTTATTCCAACAGAAAGTCAAGATCTTCTTAATGATAAACAAAAGAATGAGTATAAAAAATATTTTATCGAACAATTAAATCGCCATATTTCACCCGGGCAGAATAAAGTAAACGATGATCAGTCAGTTAGATTCATGAGAAATGCTCTCTCACATTTACATTTTCAAGTAGGGTCTGACGGTGGTAACATAAGCATGGTAAAGTTTATAGATATAGATTTTTATAAAAAAAATAATAAGAAGAAGAAAAATAGGGTTCCTTATAATAAACCTAACGCTGATACTGAAATCGAATTAACAGTTGATGCTCTTAGAGAATTTGCACATGAAATGGCAACTAAATTTTTAGAAATGATTTCAGACAATAATGTCATAGATTTATAGTTTTATAAATCAAACCAACATCAACCCCTTCTACGAAAAGCCATTATCCGCTTTTCGTAGAAATTGAATAAAAGTATTAATGACAAATGTTTAATGGAGCATTTGCCAAGTTGCTGTGAGAATGCCAGAAAATTCCCAGCAGTTCCCAGAAGTCTCCCAGCAAATTCCCAGAAAACTCCCACCTGTTACCTTGTATATTATGGTTAATAACGCCAACATCGGTTTTGAAAAAGAGATTTGGGACGCAGCCTGCGTCTTGTGGGGACACATTCCCGCCGCCGAATACCGAAAAGTTATCGTGGGGCTTATCTTCCTGCGGTACATTTCCAGCGCGTTTGAGAAAATCTATAAACGACTTGTCGAGGAAGGGGACGGCTTTGAAAACGAGCCGGATGCGTACCTCGCGGAGAACGTCTTTTTCGTTCCGAAAAAAGCGCGATGGAGGGAAATTTCCGCCGCAGCTCACACGCCCGAAATCGGAACGGTTATTGACGACGCGATGAGAGCCATTGAGAAGGAAAACAAGTCGTTGAAAAACGTTTTGCCTAAAAATTACGCCAGCCCAGACCTCGACAAGCGCGTATTGGGCGAAGTGGTCGATTTGTTTACCAATATGGATATGTCCGATACAGAGGGCAGCAAAGATTTGCTCGGTCGCACGTATGAATACTGTATCGCTCAGTTCGCCGCGTACGAAGGCGTCAAAGGCGGCGAATTCTATACGCCGTCAAGCATCGTTAAAACAATCGTTTCTATTCTCAACCCGTTTAACAACTGCCGCGTTTACGACCCGTGCTGCGGGTCAGGCGGAATGTTCGTTCAAAGCGCCAAGTTCATTCAGGCGCACAGCGGAAACAGAAGTAATATCTCTGTCTATGGTCAAGAATCCAACGCCGATACATGGAAGATGGCGAAAATGAATTTAGCTATCCGCGGGATTGACGCCGACCTCGGACAGTATCACGCCGACACGTTTTTCAACGATCTGCATAATACGCTCAGGGCGGACTTTATCATGGCGAATCCGCCGTTTAACCTGTCCAACTGGGGGCAGGACAAGCTCAGAGACGACGTTCGCTGGAAATACGGAATTCCGCCAGCAGGAAACGCCAACTACGCCTGGATACAACACATGATACATCATCTCGCCCCCAACGGCAAAATCGGGCTTGTCCTTGCCAACGGGGCTCTGTCAACGCAGACCAGCGGCGAAGGCGAAATTCGAAAGAATATTATTGAAGCTGACCTTGTAGAAGGAATTGTCGCCATGCCGACGCAGCTGTTTTACAGCGTAACCATTCCTGTTACGCTATGGTTTATCAGCAAAAACAAAAAGCAGAAAGGAAAAACTCTGTTTATTGACGCCCGCAAAATGGGCTATATGGCAGACCGCAAACACCGCGATTTTACCGACGAGGAAATCGAGAAACTAGCCGATACATTCCATAAGTTTCAGAACGGCAAGTTAAAAGAAGTTAAAGGGTTTTCCGCCGTTGCGACAACTCAGGAAATTGCCAAACAGGATTACATCCTCACGCCCGGGCGCTACGTTGGAATTGAAGAACAGGAAGACGACAGGGAGCCGTTCGATGAAAAGATGACGCGGCTGACGTCGGAGCTTTCGGGGATGTTCAAACAATCCCGCAAACTGGAAAAGGAAATTCGAGAGAAACTGAAAGGAATTGGGTACGAGGTTTGAGCCGCTGGGAGTAGCTGGGAGGATTCTGGGAGCGGCTGGGAGGATTCTGGGAAAACTCCCAGCGGTTCCCAGCAGTTCCCAGCAGTTCCCAGCAAATTCCCAGCAATTACAAGGAGTTAATAAATGACGGAACCGATTGTTTTTCAGCAAAAGGATTACAGGAAACTGTACTCGTATCAAAGGGCGGAGATGGTTTATGATACAACCTTTCGTTTTTGCGAACGATTTTTAGACAAGGGAGATCGAACAGTTGACCAGATGATCCAAGCTGCCCGGAGCGGAAAGCAGAATATCGTGGAAGGAACCGCTGCCGGAACGACGAGTAAGGAAACGGAACTCAAACTGATGAATGTCGCTCGGGCGAGCATGGAAGAATTGCTGGTGGATTATCAGGATTTTCTTCGCGCTCGGGGACTGTCGCAGTGGGACAAGAATTCCAAACAAGCGGAATACGTCAGGAATTTGAGCAAAACGCCGGGGTATTCATACGAACATATTCGGGAATTCGTTGAAACGCGAAACGCTGAAACTGTAGCGAATATCGCGATATGCCTGATTTATCAGGCGAACTACCTGATGGAAAGGCACATTAAGTTTCTGGAAGAAGACTTTCTGAAACACGGAGGTTTTCGGGAGAGAATGTACCAAGCAAGAAAAGACGCGAAGAAAAACCAATAGCTGGGAGTAGCTGGGAGAGGCTGGGAGTAGCTGGGAGTTGCTGGGAATTGCTGGGAGTAGCTGGGAATAGCTGGGAGTAGCTGCGAGTAGCTGG
>JAZUMX010000362.1:0-2326 GCA_045603865.1 Thermoguttaceae bacterium | reverse complement strand
GTCTCGCAGAGCGGGGAACCGGTTGCAGCCGCGCGTTTTCGAGTACAGGTTGACGAACTCGTTCGCTTCGCGAGCGTATTTGCTTACGCCCTGCATGCCCCAGTAACTGATCGTATTGGGAATAAAACATTCTTTGTGCTTCAGCTCCATCGTATCGAACGCGCAGCCGTCAGAGTCAATGCCGATAAAAAATTCGTGTTTGGGAGTGATTTGGATCATGGTTGAGTGCTTAGTGCCTAGTGCTTAGTGCCTAGGATTAAGGGGGAGGGAATAGGGAGTAGGGAATAGGGAGTAGGATTTTATGTAACGCTTGCGTCAATTGCTAATTGCTAATTGACAATTGCTAATTGCTTCGCTACATTCTCACGCGGACGCTTTCTCTGTGTCCGGTGAGTCCTTCTTTTGTGGCGAGGACTTCAACCAGCGGGGCGAGTTGACGCATACCGTCCTGATTGAAATGGATTACGCTGCCGGGTCGGACGAAGTCGTTGGCGGACAAGCCGGAGGCGAATCGGGCTGTGCCGCTGGTCGGGAGGACGTGCGACGGACCGGCGCAGTAGTCGCCCAGCGCAACCGGCGTGTACGTTCCGAGGAAAATCGCCCCGGCGTTGTGCAGTTTGGGCAGAAGCTCTTCGGCGTTGTCGATTGCAACGTGGAGGTGTTCCGGCGCGATGGCGTCGCTGATTTGACAGGCGTCGTCCGGGTCTTGAGCCAGAATCAAAGCGCCGAAATCTTCCAGACATTGCCGAGCCAGGTCGCCCCGGCTGAGCTGTCCGAGCATGACGTCCAACTCGCCGATAACGGCGTCTAAAGTGGGTTTGTGCCATCCGATGAGGATGCTGGCGCCGGGCGCGTGTTCCGCCTGCGCGATGAGGTCGGCGGCAATGTACTTGGGGTTGGTGGAATCGTCTACAATAACGACGACTTCGCTTGGTCCGGCGATGGAGTCAATAGCGCCGTCGCCGAAGACAAACCGTTTTGCCAGGGCGGCAAACAGGTTGCCCGGCCCCACGATTTTATCGACTTTCGGCAGTCCTTCAACGCCGTACGCCAGCGCGGCAACCGCCTGAGCGCCGCCGACGCGGTAGACTTCTTTAATTCCCAACTCGCAGCAAACCGCCAGCATGTCGCGGTTATACGACCCGTTTGGCGTGGGCGGGGCGACTACAGCGATTTCCTTGACCCCGGCGCACTGAGCGGGAATGGCTGTCATGAGGACGCTGGACGGGTACGCCGCCGCGCCGCCAGGAACGCAGACCCCAACTCGATTGAGCGGCAAGTACCGTTCCATCAAATAGCCGTTGGGACGTTCGACGCGGACGTCTTTGTGCAGAATCGCCGTCTGGAAGTCGACAATGTTCTGACGAATTTTACGGACGGCGTCCAGAAACTCCGGTTCGACGCTGTCGCGCGCCTTGTCGAGTTCTTCCTGCGGGACGCGAAGCTCTTCCGGCGTCATGCGTTTGCCGTCGATTCGTTCCGAGTATTCCAGAACGGCGTCCAGCCCCCGGGCGTCAACGTCGCGGCAAATCTTCTCGACAACCTGCTGAGGCGTGAGCGCCTCGCCGAAAATCTCGATTGTCCGCTGACGTCCCGCTTCCGAAACGACGTCTCCGCGGGGGGAAAGCGTCTTGCGAAGCTGAGTCATAAACTCCGCCGCCTGACCGTCCTGGCTGCTGATGTATTTGATGTTCATTTTAATCCCTGATTTCTGCGGGTTAATAATATATGATAAAATCGTTTAGTTTCGATTAGCCGCTATTGTACCTTTTATGAAAAAATTGTCAATAAGCGGCGAGACGGTCGGGGAGGGCGCTGGGAGGATTCTGGGAGAGCGCTGGGAGCGGCTGGGAGGATTCTGGGAAAAGCTGACAAGTCCCAGAAGTTCCCAGTCCTTCCCAGAAGTTCCCAGAAATTCCCAGCTTTTCTACTGGCGGACGACACGTCCGCGAACCAGCGGGGCAGGGGGTTATCGATGTTTATTCCCGTGACTGCGCTTGTCTACCAGAAGATTCTAATATTCGTTATAAACCACAGTTCAAACAGTCCAAACAGAACAACAAACAGCAGGGCGGCGCTGACGGACTTCCTCTTATAGATTAAATGAAATGCAATCAATAATCCCGCGATGGGAGAACACAAAATAATGGGATATAACGCTATAAGCAATATATTGCCCCAAAATGTATTGCTTAAACAGCAACCCATGCGCTCCAGATATGACCCGAGGGCGATGAGAATCGGGAACGCCAGTACGCAGATTACAGCGGCAGGGGTTGACAGGATTTTGTTCTTCATGTTTTGATTATAGCGCGGTATTGAGGGA
>JAZUMX010000361.1:0-2389 GCA_045603865.1 Thermoguttaceae bacterium | reverse complement strand
CCGCCGAGGTCGTAATCGACGGAAAGATTGTTGTCGCGCAGGTTTTGGATCTGTTCGATGATGTCTGAACTCGTTTCGTAGATCGGCAACTCATTGACGTAGAAACTTGTTGTCGAAGCAGCTGTTACGGTCAGCAATTCACGTGATTCCAGGGCGTCCATAACCAGATGACGCTCCTTGCGATTATTTTTCTTCTCCTTTTTGGAGAAAAGTCCGGAGACAACCTGCTTCATCAATGGGAAACGGAACATACTCATTTTTAGGATTCCTTTTGTAAAGGTTGGCAATTCGACCAAAATACGATTTTACGCTTACTTATTATACAACAATTCAAGAAAAAAAAGGAATGCCACGCCTGCTTTTTTCTAAATTTATGTTGCAAAATGTAAACACAAGTACGGTTATAACGATTATACGCAATGCCCTAAGTCGATAGATACCGAAATTATTCTGATAGAATCTGCAGTATTTAATCTCTTTGCCCTTGAACTAAATACTATTCTATATTTATTATGAGCAACTTTTTCCACAAAAGTTCCCAATTTCGGAATCTTTTTCGTAACTTTTTAGTTTTTTTTGACGTATAACTATATATCTGGACGGTATTACGCGTCTCGGTTTATTATCGGAATCGTTTTAAAATATTTTCAAAAAATTTTTAGACGGTCTTATTTTCCGAACAATCCACACCATCATTCATTTCCACATCGCAACAACCCCTTTACCAAAATGTCAAAACTTCGCATTTTAACACTGCTTTTGCTTGCAGTAACGGTTACCGCATTTTCTCAACTTGCCTATGCTGACAATGACGCAGCTAAAACGGAGCAAAACGCCCCTAAAAAGGCGAAAAAAGCCAAAGGCGACGAATTCCAGTACGTCCGCGTCGTTCGAGACAAAGAAGCCAAAAAAGGCTCTCTGGACACCGCAGTCCGGAAGTTCGTTGGCGAAAACGGCGTTTGTGTCGACCTCGTCGGCGCCATTCACGTTGCTGAAAAGTCCTACTACAAGGAACTCATCAAACTCTTTGAAGATTACGATGTCGTTCTATACGAAGTCGTTGCTGAAGAAGGAACCCGTCCGGAACCCTCTAAAGAAGATAAATCGCCCTCAAGCGTCATCGGCTTTGCTCAATTCCAGTTCGCCAACCTTCTCGGTCTGGTTCATCAGCTGGAACACATCGACTACAAAAAAGAAAACATGGTTCACGCTGACCTCTCCCCCAAAGAATTCGCCGAAGCCCAAAAAGCCCGCGACGACGGCTTTGCCGCTTTGTATTTCCGGGAAATCGGCTTTAACATGGCTCGCAAGAATCCCAACGAGCCTCAAGTCGACGATTCCAAGGTAATTCTGGCTTTCTTCAAGAAAAACCGTAAAAAAGCCCTCAAAGACGCCTTGGCTGACCAATTTGTCTCCATGGACAGCGAAGTTGCCATGAAAGGGAACTCAGACGGCACCTCTATTATTACAGACAGAAATAACGGAGTTCTGGAAAAGCTGAAGGGAAGCCTCGATGAAGGGTCCAAAAAGAAGATCGCCATCTTCTACGGCGCCGCTCACCTGCCGGAGTTCTCGGAAAAGCTCCAGAGCGATTTCAACATGAAGCCGCAGGACGACCAAACCATCTGGCTGAAAGCCTGGAAATTCTAGTTTCAGACTTCCTAAGCAAAATAAACCATCTCAAGCCGACGAATTCTCATGGATTCGTTGGCTTTTTTAGTTCTTTCCAGTACGTTTTGTATTCCGATTTATACTTGGGAATTGTGTTGCCAAGCAGTTCCGTAAAAGAAGGGAAAATCCCCTGCTCTTTTTCCTGTTCGTCGGCGTTTTTGCAAAGAACCAGATAATTGCCCAGAATTTTCTGTCGGGCGGGGTCGTTAATCATAAAATTCACCCACGACCACGAATTCCGATAATGGACTTCCAAAAAGTCGCCCATTTTTGTGATGTTTTCCAGCTTTTTCAAGTCGGGAACCGGCGAAAGAAGATTGTATGAAACATTTCGCTTAATTTGGGAGAAATAGGGTTCTTTATAAACTCGCTGAGCTTCTGGAGCTTCAAAGTATTCCGCCAGTCCTTCATCCACCCAAATTGGAAGACGACCGATTTTGGAATGTAAAAGCGCGTGCGTGCATTCGTGCCGCAAATCCTCGGCGAAATCGCTGTGAAAAAACGTAAAGACTTTGCCGGGTTTGTCTTTTTCCATCGCAAAAAGCGCTCGACGCATCGGCGCGCCGGGATACTCTTTTTGAATATACGCCGTATACGTTTTGACGTCCTCGAAAATATAGAGTTTTATCTTTTCCTGACACGGCGGCAAAGAGAATCGAACGCTCAGTTCCCTGTCCAAGTTGGCAATTTGCTCCAGCGTCTTTCGTACGGAATTAAT
>JAZUMX010000360.1:0-2781 GCA_045603865.1 Thermoguttaceae bacterium | reverse complement strand
GACGCAATCCGTTCAAACTGCTGTGGAACATGCTTCCCGCCTACGCGACCGCGCTGGGCACGTCGTCTTCCGCAGCGACAATTCCCGTTACCTTGCGTCAGGTTCTCAAAAACGGCGTTCATCCTGCTATAGCGCATTTCTGCGTTCCGCTGTGCGCGACTATCCACCTGGCGGGAAGCACGCTCAAAATTACGGCGTTTGCGATGGCTGTCGTTTCGATTTCCGGCGGAGAACTGACGCTAGCCAAATTCGCGCCGTTTATCTTCCTGCTGGGCGTTACGATGGTAGCCGCTCCCGGCGTCCCCGGTGGAGCTATTATGGCGGCGACCGCCCTGCTCCAGTCCGTTCTCGGCTTTAGCCCTGACAACGTCGCGCTGATGATTACCCTGTACATCGCCACCGACAGCTTCGGAACCGCCTGCAACGTCTGCGGCGACGGCGCCATTGCCGTAGTCGTCAACCAGATTTCCGGCAAGAGTTCTGAGGACGGCTCCGACTCCAATTCAGGAAGCGATTCCGGCGAGCTGACTCAGGAAATGCCATAGAACGTCTGTACACTTCAAAGCATTCTAAAAAAGAACAACTCAAAATGTCAAAAACAATATCTAATAATATTTCTGTTTAATATGTCGCAATGAAAATATTTCTAGCATTTTTATAAAAGTTTTTTAAAAATTATTGAAAGAAACCTTTTTTTATGTTATAATGTAAATTAACGAGAAGTATAAGCGTAAGTCTATATATAGATAAATATTTGTTTGTGGGATGAACGTTTGAAAGCTTTTCGTAACTGACAGTTTGTTTTATAACTTTTTAAGATTATTCATAAACCGAGGTTTTCCATGACGAGAAAATTCGATTTTACAACAGGATGGAACAATAACCTGATTAGTCGTTTGGCGGTTTTGGTTGTAACATCGTTTGCGCTGTGCGCGGCAGTCGCGCAGGCGGACATTGTCATGTCGCTCAGCAAGATTACAAACGAGAGCGACATTTATACCAACGTTCCCAACAAGAGCAGCGTCAAGTACGCAATTAACTACGGGCAGCATACTGTTTCCGCTCCCATTGACGGCGTTACATTCGTTAACCACGGCGCCAGCTACTATACGGAATATACTCATCAGGATGGCGATACTGCCGTACTCAACGGGTACAGCACGCCTCAGTTGTCGTTTAATTCGCGCAACGTCAAAAATATAGTAAACCACGGGGGAGGCTCTTATTCTGGTTCAAGCGTTTCAGCTCTTAATGATCTCTTGTGGTCTATGATCTTCAATGATGGAGAGCCTGCGAATTCAAATGCAGTTATGACGTTTGGCAATCTGGAAGCTGGTAAAACGTACACCGCCAGAATTCTGGCTCGTACCTGGCAGAATGGGTTTGATGGACGCGTTCATACGTTTTCAATTGACACTAATGCAGACGGCGTAGCAGACGAATTTTATTCTAATATGTCCGGTTCAACTGTTACAGGACAGCTGGTCAGCGAAGACAATCCTTTCAGCTACGCAGGAGAAAGCGGTTACGGCGGCGCATACGCAGTCGATTTCACATTTACCGCTCAAAGCAATACGGCAACGATTAACCTTTTATCCGGTTCGGTAGAAAACAGAGCGTGGCATCACTATGGCATTATGCTTATCGAAACGACAGCTGAACAGGTTAAGCCCACAACGCCAACTCTTTATAACGGCAGCTTTGAAGCGGACGTTACTCATTTACCCAACGATGGACATAACGGACACGCTTATTTAAATGAAAACAACGTTGGAATTCTTTCCGGCTGGCAGTTTACCAACTTAACCAACGATGCAATGCGCGCCGGGTTGGCGTGGGTAGGCGGTCCTTGCCAGGATTTTCTGGGGAATCAAACGCCTCCAGACGGAAGACAGCTGGCGTGGGTTCAAAGCGGAAGCAGCGTAGACTCTCGTCTATACCAAAACGTTTACGGCTTTGATCCAACCGACAAAAACACGGTCTATCGAGTTTCGATGGATTTAGGCGGACGAACCGCAACGGACAATCCGCGAGTCTCGCTATTCATTGGTCCCGATCAGGCAACTGAAGACGTTTATATCAAC
This sequence comes from Thermoguttaceae bacterium, assembly GCA_045603865.1. Classification (GTDB taxonomy): domain Bacteria; phylum Planctomycetota; class Planctomycetia; order Pirellulales; family Thermoguttaceae; genus RUG11551. The sequence goes on along the minus strand of JAZUMX010000360.1, from coordinate 697 downwards.
GCAAAGGAAGTTACAAAGGGGCAATTTAAAGAATACGGCGCTGTTTTCGTTCCGAATTCAGACGTTCAAACGATTGCCATCAGAAACCTGACCACTACAGACACCTCGCTTCTGGTTGACAACGTTCAGCTCAAAGCGTACAGTTTGACCAACTTCTTTAGCGACAATTACCACGTCAAAGCCAATGCGACAGGTCCCAATATCGGCGGACCGTCCAGCAACGACGAACCTGATCGATTTGGCGGTTTGCTCGGCGCGATGAGTTATTCGATTGGAGTTGCAAGCAATAACCAAATTCAGGTCGGCAGCGGCGACTATGAAGGCAAATGCAAAGAATCGCTATTCTTTGCAACTCAAAGCGCCAGTAATCAAAGTCAAAGTCACGCTTCTCCCGATTACAATTTTGCCAATGTTGGAGCCATGTCCGCAGCCGATGAAGGCGGACGCGTTTACGATATCAGCTTCCGCGTTGCGCCTCAATTTGACGAGGGCGTGGACTCAAATAACTGGGCTGCGATTATGTTCGGAACTACGGAATCTAAACGATTAGCCAACGTCAACGGAGGCGATGGAGTTGGAATTCTGTTCCGCAGAAATGGCGGCATTCAGATTTTTGACGGTACGAACGCTCAAGCCCAGCAGAATTTTGGCGCTGGAACGTTTGAATTAACTGACGACTGGGCTGACGTCCGAGTAG
>JAZUMX010000359.1:0-3688 GCA_045603865.1 Thermoguttaceae bacterium | reverse complement strand
GTTGGAGGAAGCCTGATTTGGGTTCAGACGCATGCGGACCGCGACGAAGACATTCGTCAGTATTGGAAGCAGGATCTGGAAAAGGACTTCAAAGACGTAGACAAAATCTTTTTTGTTGATTCCAAAAAGGCGTTGGAAGATCAGCTTGCCGGGAAGCCGTTAGACGGCGATTTTGCCAGGCTGATTGAGACGCTTGCCAGCCAACTGCCTCGAATTGGGGTTGAGGGAATTCGTCGATACCATTTCCTTGACATTGCAGAAGACTCTTTGTGCAACGTTTTGACCAGGCTGGAAAGCCAGCAGGAGCCGCTGGATTATCTGGAATCCAAAATTCAGGAGGTTCGTGAAATTTTTTTTGAACGACTGATTGAAAAACGGGTAACCGATCTCAAGGACGACAGCCATCAGTGGGAGCGTCGAATTCGTTCTGAAACGATTCGTCAGTGGGGAGCCAGTCCTTTTTCGCTGGCGCTGCAAATCTACGGCAGTTTGGACGCTCTTCTTTTCGGCTCGCTGGTTTTTCGCGCTCGTTCTGTAACTCAACTGGCGGTATTGGGAACGGTCGAAGCCGCCCGAAAAGCCAAGTCGTGGCTTTCTGAACGACAGTCGCAATCCCTGCTTGAAGGCGCGCCGGTTAACCTCTGGACGTCAGACGAGCAGGCAAGACATCGGGCAATTATCAGCGACGCCATAAAATCTGCCGGTTTGCCGGAAAACGATTTTTCCAATATCAATACGCAGTTCAATTTGGTTTCAGAACAGTTCCTCATCGCTTCAGAGGCTCATTTAGACGACGCTGTTTCTGCGATTGCCAAGAAAAATTCCCGCTGGTACTGCCGCGGTTTTTACGAGATTTGTTTGCTTGTCTGGATTTTTCTTCTGACGTGGCTTCCACTTAAGAATTTCTTTTACGATTATTTATACAAAGGATTTATCAACGATTTGTCGCTGCCTGCTCCGAGGGTAGAGCGCGTTGTCGAAAACGGTCAGACGGTTCCAATCGCCATCAATTATCGGACAACTGTTCTGTACCCAACGTACGTTTATATTGTAACCTTGATCTGGTTTGTACTGGGAACAGGGCTTTTAACAATTCTCTTTTCGCGGCGCAGTCGCCGAGGCGTTGAAAAATACCTCGCCAAGCTGTCAAAGCAATGGGAAGAATCTTTTCATTCAGATCTGATTTTTGAATCCGAACAGGACGAAATCCGTCGGGCGCATCAATTCATGGATGAGATCCGCCAGCTGATTTCAGACATTCAGAAAGACAAAAAACAGCTTAACGCCCCTGGCTTGAGCCGCAGAAAGGACGTTTAACAGTTTACGAAATTTGTTTTAACTCCTTTCCATATTTGCATTTTCCTTGTCGACAAAGTTGACAGGGGGAAATAATCCTGTTTGTATACAAAGATTTTCAAATATCCCAGATGTAAAGATTTGAACGGATTGTCTATTTTGTCTATATTGATATTTTGAGATATTTAGCGTTGAGAACCTTGACAAAGACAAGAAAATACGCTTTAATATACTATAGATTTTTTAGCTTGTTTGAGAACGGTCGTATTAGTAAGAGCAGAACATAACAGGGAACGCATTTTTCAAACGACGATCTGGAGCAGTTCTTTCCAGATTCAAACAACCGAAACGTCAGAACAGGCTGGGTATTCATTTTATCAAAATACGTTTTTTGAAAAGTCAGCCGGTTCTCATTTCACAAGGAGTATTCAGAGATGACATTAGTGCCTATAGGCGATAACGTTGTGTTGAGACGAACTCAAAAACAGACAATGGTAAATGGCATCTATTTGCCGGATTCAGCGCAAAAGCGTCCAAACGAAGGCAAGGTTCTGGCGGTAGGCGATGGAAAACTGCTGCCGTCCGGGGATCGCAAACCCATGCAAGTTCGCGATGGAGATCGAGTTCTGTTTGAACCGTATCGCGCGATTGAAGTTGAGGTGGACGGAAAAGATTATCTTATTGTTCCTGAAGAGGGGATTATTGCGGTAGTGGAATAATCTTTAGATGGCAAGACGCAAAGAAAAAAACGATTCTGAATCCGTTTCTAAAAAGACGGATTCCCCAAAACCGAATACGCGAAAGTCGGCAGAGAAGAATTCTTCGCAGCAGGATCAGGGGTCATGGTCCCGCTTTTTGGGGTTCTTTATTCCCGGCGTTGGCTTTGGCGGGGCGTTCTTATTGATATCAGCCCTTGTAATGGCGGCGCTGTATTGGTTTAACAATTCCTATTTTCCTTCAGACAATCCCCAATCGTGGCAGGTTGAATACAATCTTCCGCAGGGGGCTTGGACTGGCGAAGACGTTTTGGAATTTGTCAAAAAAAACAATCCTGAATTGTTTGAAAAGACGTTTGACGACAAGGCTCTGCTGGAAGACGTTTCCAACTCGTTCAATCTGTCGCCGATTGTTAAACAGGTGAAATCCGCCCAGCGAAGGTATCCCAACTCCGTCGTTTTGGATATTGAGTATTTTGAACCCGTCGCGATGGTCTACGTCGATTCCGAGACGATGGGGAAAGGTTATATTCCTGTTGATAAAGACGGGAATCAGCTGCCAACGTCTTATTTTAACAAGTCTGATTTGGATAGTTATTTGTCAATTACGGGAATAAAGTCTTTGCCAATGAACCCTGTCAGACATCCATGGAACGACCTCAAGGTTGAAACGGCTTGTCAAATTGCCAACGAATTGACTCCGTACAAAGAGGAGTTCGGAATCGTTGGAATTTACGTTCATGAGAGTTCTGAAATAGACGAACGCTACAGCTACAACCCCGTATGCTTTGACATCTGGCTGAAAAATCATACGTTTATTCGCTGGTCCAGGTCAATTTTCAAATCGACCGGCGTTCAAACGCTTGACCAAGAGCTTTCAACGGAAGATAAAATCGCCATTCTTCGCCAGCGTCTGAAAGAAAAAGGGGAAATCAAATCGGATTCTCCAGACGCAATGTTTCGATTTACTCCAGAATCAGAATTACAATCAGAAAACGCTGTCGAGGAATGACGAATTCCATAGAAATTCTCTTTCATCGACAGCGCAGAGTCTGTTTTAATTCGATTGTTGAGCGCTCTTTCCGCCGGCGATTTCTGTAATCAGCGCAGCGTGATACGAGCTTCTGACAAACGGTCCGGCAAAGACGGACTTGAAGCCCATCTCTTTCCCGATTTCCGCCCAGCGGTCGAAGACAGCCGGTTCTACAAAACGCGCAATGGGAAAATGCTCTTTGCTCGGCGCGAGGTACTGACCGATGGTAACGATGTCGACCTGCGCCTGTTTGAGGTCTTTCATCAAGTCGACAACCTCGTCGTCCGATTCGCCCAGTCCAACCATCAACCCGCTTTTAACGAACCGCTTTCCAACGAGATTGTTGGCTTTAATCCAGTCTGCGGCGGCGGAAAGAACGTCCAGACTTTGCTGGTAGTTGGCTTGCGGACGGACGTCCGGATAAAGCCGGGCGATTGTTTCTATGTTGTGATTGAAGACCTCGCAGCCCGCCTCCAAAACAACGTGCAGGGCCGGGATGTTCCCTTTGAAGTCTGGGGTGAGAACCTCGACCGCCGCGTTGGGCAGAAGCCGATTGATTTCTCGAATCGTTTGAGCGAAATGGTTCGCGCCGCCGTCAGGCAGGTCGTCTCGCGTGACGCTGGTAACGACGACGTATTTCAAC
>JAZUMX010000358.1:0-2361 GCA_045603865.1 Thermoguttaceae bacterium | reverse complement strand
CCACCGTAACGGCAATGCGGGGATAGAAATCGTTTCGGAATGCGCTCAGAACAGCGGCGGGGTTGCTGGCTCGAGAGGTGATTTTCTGACAAAACTGGTTGCCTTCGCCGAATTCCTCCCGGACAATCTGAATGATATCGTCGGCGTGGCTGTCCGTTTTGGCGAAGATCCGCGTTTTGGGAACTTCCCGGCGGTTGGGAAACAGAACGGGGAGATTTTCTCTGAACGTTCGGATAACGGCGCGAATCTGGCTGGGGTTGACCACATCCCGATCCATGGCGGAGGCGTTATAGGCAAAGTCGTCGTCCATCTGTTCCCAGCGTTTGGCGCGAGTGAGCCGGTTTCGATACTCGATCTGTTGTTTCAAAATGAACGCGCCGTTTTTTGTAACGTCGGTTTCAATGAGAAAAACGTCTTCTCCAACGTTGACGCCGTCCAGAATCGCCTGTTCTCGGGAGTATTCGCTGACAACGTTTTGATTGAAAAACGCAAACGTGCGTTTGTCCGGCGTGGCGGTCAGCCCGATAATAAAGGCGTCGAAATACTCTAAAACCTGGCTCCAGACGTTGTAAATCGACCGATGACATTCATCGACAATAATGCAGTCGAAAAACTCCGGCGGGTATTTGTCGTTATACACAACCGCTTTGGGCTGCTGGTCGTCCGCTCCGCTTTGTTCAAAGGGGGACGTTTCCTCAAGGGATTCGTCCATTTCTTCCCCCTTGAGAATGGAATACATGCGCTGAATTGTGCTGACGCAGATTTGGACGTCTTGAGGAATGTACGAACTGTTAAGACGCTGTACGCCGTAAATCTGGGCAAAAGAGCGGCTGTCGTCGTTGGGCTTATAGGCGAGAAATTCCTGCTGCGCCTGCTCGCCGAGGGATTTTGTATCGACCAGAAAGAGAATCCGCTTCATCTTGCCGAATTTCAAAAGCCGATACGCCGACGTGATAGCTGTAAACGTTTTGCCCGCGCCGGTCGCCATTTGCACCAGCGCTTTAGGGCGGTTGTCCGCAAACGATTTATCGAGATTCTCAATCGCCGTTATCTGGCATTTTCGGAAACCCGTCGAGTCGAATTCCGGGAACCGCTTCATATTGTTGCGAATCGTGTCGTCCTGAGCCAGCAGCGCGCGGAGCGTTTCCGGTCTGTGAAACGAAAAGACCTGCCGGGATCGATATTTGACGTCTTTGTAGTCTGTAAAACGCGTCAGCTGACCGGTGGCTTCGTACGCAAAGCGGATTTTGTAATCGGCATTGATATGCCGTAACGAGCTGTTCGCGTAACGTCCGGACTGTCCTTCAACAGCGGTCAGGTTTTCGCCGAGCGAATCTCGTTTGGCTTCGATTACGCCCACGGGCTTTTCGTCAACAAAGATAACGTAGTCAACCGGACCGGAACTGGTAGGGAATTCACGTACAACAACGCCAAGCGAGGCGCGAGGGTTGAGCCGGTCAAAGTCCTGCACAACCCAGCCCGCCTGTTCAAGTCGCGCGTCGATAAGTCGTCTTGAATCGTTTTCGTTTGGCATGATTTGTTTTGTTACGTCTGGGTGGTTGAGAGATCCAAGATACTATATATTATAACGGATTTCAAAGAATGGTCAAGAGTGGGAAAGATTTAAGTGGGCGGAGGCGAGTCGGGGTGCGTTAGTTGCCAGAAAAATCTCACGCGGAGCCGCGGAGCCGCGGAGGATGTAGGCGAAGTTTTAAAAAACAGACGCTTTAGCGTCCTGTTAGAACCGCGTAGCGGTTTAATATTTCTAGCCGTGGGTGAAACCCACGGAACAAAGAACACGCAAAAAAGAATATCGTCAAATAACCTTTTCCTATCGTCCTCCGAAAGGAGGGCGGGAGGAAAAGGAACTGAAACGATTAGGCGAGTCGGGGTGCGTTAGTTGCCGGAAAAATCTCACGCGGAGCCGCAGAGGCGCGGAGGATGTACGCGAAGTTTTAAAGATTTCTATGTGTTCTTTGTGTTCTTTGTGGTAATTTTTTCTTCGGCGGACTTCGTCCCCGACCCAGAATGATTTTCGGTTGCGTCGTAGATTTTTAGCGGGACAGAAAGGCGCCCAGGGACGGGCTCCATCCAAGGAACGTTTCCGACTTACGCAATACGGTATTTCCCCCTTCAAACAAACCGTAACTACGCTCACTGCGTTCGCTTCGTTACCGCCTTCCATTAATCAATCGGCGAAAATCCGTTTAATTCGTAAAATCCGTGTGCGGACTGACCTGCCCTACTCCATTGAGCAGCGCTTTGCGTCAACTCCTCACTCCTCACTCCTCACTCCTAATTCCTAACTAATCAGGCTCCCCCCTTTTCATACTTCGTATTTTAGATAAACTATACAATATC
>JAZUMX010000357.1:0-2223 GCA_045603865.1 Thermoguttaceae bacterium | reverse complement strand
GCTGCTGACGAAGAATCTTGAGCTGTGTCAGATGAAGCAAATTCCGGAAACGATTTTACAGGACGCCATGTTTGCTGATCCGTCGAAATTGGAACATCCAATGTAATTCGCTTAATTGAAAGCAAAGCGCGAACCTTGTCTGCTGAAAGCGGTCCGTAAATCTTGTTAGCGCCTTTAATGTAATACATGTAAAACCTCTAAAAGTAATTGGGTTTTCTAATAAAAAACTGCGGTCAAAATTATGTGAAAACAAATAAAGACTGGTATTTTCTCAGTCTGTTAAGTGATAAATTATTGAAAATGTCAACAAATTGAGCAAATACCATAATAATTATATTTAATATACTTAATATATTCAATTTCACGACAAATTTCAAGGGGGGCGTTTCTTAAAAAAGAAAAAAAGTTCTTAAAAATAACAAAATAGTAGAAAACGTTCCATCTGATTTTGGGTTTATTAGCATTTGACGTTTAGATGAAAATTCTTCAGTAATATAAGCAAATATGCGTCAGGTCGATGTAAAAATGCAGACCGCGGAGAATCATCATCATTCCAACGAGAACGGCGTAAACGTTGTTCATGCAAAGCAGATTCGAGGGCGTCCGGCGTAGAAGATAGTAGACAATCAACGCGGCGTAATAAACGCTCATGCAGGAACAGACAAGCAGCGTAAGCCCGTCAAAGACGAGAAGAGTTATCAGAATTATTAGTACAGCTGGAAAGCGAACGATTAAATCGAAAAGAGACAAAACAAACGCAATCGCCAGGATTGCGGCAAAGAAAGCGTAGGGAATACACGGCAGGAGTTCCCCGACTTGAATGGGCGTTGAGGGCGCGTCCGTCTTCTTTGATAAATAGACGGACAGTAAACGATAGCCTGTAAAAATCCAGACGGAGGCGATAAGCCCGTCAATAACGCAAACGAACCACGACGGAAGAAACCACGGAAACGGGTCGGCGTGATACTCTCGAATTATATTCTCCCGGACGTTTTCGTAGCCGTCGTAAAGCAAATAGAACGCAGCGGCTTCGCAGAGAACAATCGTCAGCAAAGCGATCGCGTATTTCCATCGAGTAGGGATTTTCTGGAACATGACTTTTTAATGCGCTTCCGCCCAGTTGTCGCCGACGTTGGCGTCGACTTTGAGAGGGACGCGCATCGGGAAGACGTTTTCCATCGTCGAAACGAGCAGGGTTTTGACGTCCTCGACTTCTTCCGGCGGGCATTCCAGCAGCAGTTCGTCGTGAATCTGGATGAGCAGTTTGGACTTATATCCCCCGACGTTGAGTTTGTCAAAGACGGAAATCATGGCGGCTTTGATGATGTCAGCGGCGGTTCCCTGAATGACGGTGTTAATCGCCATGCGTTCGGTCGCGTTGAGTTGTCCGGTATGGGCGTTGCGGACGCCTTCCAGATACCGGCGGCGTCCCCAGAGGGTTTCCACGTAGCCGTTTTGCGACGCGGAATAGAGCGTCGAATCGAGAAAATCGTGAATGGCGGGGAATCGGGCGAAGTAAGCGTCGATAAACGCGGCGGCTTCCGGCTGCGGGATGCCCAGCGATTTCGCCAGCCCGAAACTGCTCTGTCCGTAAATAATTCCGAAGTTGACGGCTTTGGCGCTGGAACGCTGTTCGGACGTTACTTCTTCCAGAGGAATGCCGAGAATTTCCGCCGCCACCTGAGCGTGAATGTCCAGCCCGTCCTGATACGCCTGAATGAGCGCTTTGTCCTGGCAGACGTGCGCCAGAACGCGCAGTTCAATCTGCGAGTAGTCCGCGTCGAGCAGTTTCCAGCCCTCAAATCCGGGGACGAACGCGCGGCGAATCTCCCGCCCTTCTTTCCCGCGAATGGGAATGTTCTGCAAATTGGGGTGCGTTGACGACAGACGCCCGGTGGCTGTTACAGTCTGATTAAACGAGCAGTGAATTCGCTGCGTTTTAGGGTAGACGAGTTCCGGCAGCGCATCTGTATACGTGCTTTTGAGCTTCGCCAGAGTGCGGTATTCCAGAATCTTCGCGGCGATGGGGTGCCGTTCGGAAAGCGTCTGGAGGACGTCGGCGTCGACGCTGGACCCGGTTTGCGTTCGTCTTTGTTTGGGCAGACCAAGTTTGTCGAAAAGAATCGTCTGCACCTGACGCGGGGAGTCGATATTGAACTCTTCGCCGGCAAGCTGATAGATTTCCGACTGCAATACAGACAGCTTGTCCGTGTACGTTTTGGA
>JAZUMX010000356.1:0-2526 GCA_045603865.1 Thermoguttaceae bacterium | reverse complement strand
ACCGGAAACCATGCTCGGGGACACTGCCGTTGCCGTCCATCCCAACCCGGCGAAAATCTACGACGCGTTGGAAGCTCAATGGACGAAAGACCTTGCGGAAGCCCCGGAAAAGGAAAAGCCGGAAATTGAAGCGAAGCTGGCAGACCTGGCGAAACGTCGGGTGGAACTGCTGCCTCTGCTGACGACCTTGGCGGAAATGGCGAAAGACGGCAGAATGGTCATGCTCCCGATTCAGAACCGGGAAATCCCGCTCGTCGCCGACATCTGGGCGAAGCCTGAGCTGGGCACCGGCGCTGTGAAAATCACCCCGGCGCACGACCCCAACGACTACGAAGTCGGCCGCCGCTGCAAGCTGCCCATGATCAACATTCTCAATAAAGACGGCTCCCTCAACGCCAACGCCGGCAAGTACGAAGGGCAGACGATTTATCAGGCGAGAGAAAACGTCGTCGCGGAACTGGAACAGATCGGCGTTCTGCTCAAGGTGGAAGACCGCGAGATTGAACTGCCCATGTCCGACCGCTCCAAGACGCCGATTGAACCGTTCCTGTCGGATCAGTGGTTCGTCCGCATGGATCAGCTGTCGCAGTCCGCTATGGACGCCGTTATCGACGGGCGCGTCAAGATTCACCCGGAACGATACGCCAAGGGTTATCTGGACTGGCTGAGCGAAAAGCGGGACTGGCCCATCGGACGTCAGCTGTGGTGGGGACACCAAATCCCGATCTGGTACTGCGAGGACTGCCCGGAGGAAGAATTGAAAGCCGCGTTCGCCGGTCGAAGCGACGTTATCTGGAAGCACGACGACGCCAACAACCAGTGGTGGATTTGCGTTCAGGAAGGGACGCTCGACGCCAACGCCGTCCCGGGTCATACGCTCGTCCAGGATCAGGACGTTTTGGATACGTGGTTCTCGTCCGCGTTGTGGCCTCATTCCACAATGGGCTGGCCGGACGCGACGCCGGAACTGGCGAAATTCTATCCGACCGACCTGTTGATTACGTCGCGTGACATTATCACGCTGTGGGTGGCGCGAATGGTTCTGACCAGCTTGCAGAATTGCAACACCGTCCCGTTCCACGACGTGTTTATTCACCCGAAAATTCTCGACAAGTTCGGCGATACGATGTCCAAGAGCAAAGGCAACGGCGTAGACCCGCTGGACGTTGTCGACAAGTTCGGCGCCGACGCGCTGCGTTTCGGCATGGCGTGGCTGACGACGGAAAATCAGGATGTCCGTCTGCCGGTTGACTTCGAGTGCCCGTACTGCGGCGCCAGAGTCGAGCAGACGCGGGAAAACCGCGTTCGTCCGCGCGTCAAATGCCCCAAATGCAAGGAATATTTCCGTACGCAATGGGCGAAGTCCGAAGAAGACCTGGCTCTCAAACGCGGCGCCGTGATTTCGGAACGCTTTGAAATGGGTCGAAACTTCAGCAACAAGCTCTGGAACGCCTGCCGATTCGTCCAGATGAACATGGAAGGATACACGCCGGGACTGGTTGAGGAATCGTCGCTGACGCTGGAAGACCGCTGGCTGCTCAGCCGCCTGTCGACCGTCGCTCAGGAGTTCACTCAAAACCTGCTCTCGTTCAAGTATTCAGACGCTATCCGCGTTCTGTACGGGTTCGCATGGGACGAATACTGCTCGTTCTATGTTGAAATGGTCAAGGCGCGGTTGAACAACCCGGATCAACGCGCTACGGCTCAGCGGGTTCTCGTTTACGCTCTGGACGTTATCACCCGACTGCTTCACCCGATTATGCCGTACGTTACCGAGGAAATCTGGGCGGTTCTTAATGACTGCGCGCCTGTCCGCGGAATTGTCGATCAACAGACGCCGGCGCAGTTTGCTTGCGTCGCTCAGTGGCCGGAACTGCCCAAGGAATGGCAAAACGGAGAAGTCGAAAGCCTGTTCGCCGTCTTCCAGGACGTCTTGCGCGGCATTCGAGAAATCCGCTCCCGACAGAACGTCCCGCCGAAGAACACGGTTCAATTTGCGCTCAAATGCACTGCGGAACTCAAAGGACTGTTGGAACCGATGGCGGCTTACTTCGCCTCCATGGCTGGGGCGGAAATGACCTCCTGCGGTCCGGACGCCCAGTTCCCCGACCTGGCGAGCAACTACGCCGCGGCTGACTGGGAAGTTTCCATGGACTTGACCGGGCTTATCGACATCGAAGCGGAACTGAAAAAGCAGGAAAAGGAACTCGCCAAGCTGGAAGGGTTCATCAAAGGCAAGCAGGCGAAACTGTCGAACGAAGCGTTTGTCAGCAAAGCCCCCGCCGCTGTTATCGAAAAGGAAAAGCAGTCCCTGCAAGACCTCATCGACCAGAAAACCGCCGTCGAGCAGTCTATCGCGAAGCTGAAGAAATAACGACGATTCTATATCGTTTCTATAACACACAACCCCGGGAGCGTTTACTCTCGGGGTATTTTATTTTGTGTAACAACGGGGACAGCAGCTCTACCTTGTCCAAAGACCCGCACAAGCGCTGCGACTAAACCGATAATCTTACTGGGTCGCGG
>JAZUMX010000355.1:0-12950 GCA_045603865.1 Thermoguttaceae bacterium | reverse complement strand
GCCGGAATCTGGAGGAAGCTTTGCTGCTGCGCCAGCCGATACGCCCACTGACCCGCCAGTCGAGAACAGCGCGCCTGACGCAAAAACAGCTCCCACTCCGCGACAGAGTAATGACAAACTCGGTCCGGTTCGTTCCAGTATTTCAGCAGGACGCTATTGCGTACAGGATTCATGTTATTCATCAAACAGTTCTTCCAGCTGCGGAACCAGGTCGTCAAGGTCGGAGTAAACGACTTCGTACATTTTCGATTGTGACACAATATGTTTAATCGCTGTAAACCCGGCGGCGCCGAGCGTCTGGAAATTAAACGACTGTTCCGCCAGAAGCATGATCGCTTCCGACTGCGGCAACTCCGCCCATTCGGTTTTGGCTCCCTGCTTGTACTGTGGCAGGAGAATCATGTGTGGCGTCGACGGCTCGTCCATGCGATTGAGACTGTCCGTCGGAACGCGAACGTGAGCAATCGTTCCCTTGGCGGTGTTGTAATTCTTTTTGCCGATAAAGGCGTCTGGATGTCGTTGAGCGACGATATCGATCGCCGCGTTTTTCAAACAAATCGGACGGCACAGCGGCAGGACGTCAAAGGTTTCTTTTCGGACGATTGTCAGTTCGTCGGTCAGCAGCCGCCATGGATTTTGCTTCAAGGCGAGTTCGGCGCAAAGCGTGCTCTTTCCGCTGCCGGGCTGTCCCGCCATGAAAATGCACTTTCCGTTGCGTTCCAAGCATGCGGCATGGAACAGCAGGTACTGATTCGCCCCGGTAAACAGCGTCCAGTTCAACCCCCATTCCATCATCGCAATTGCCGCCGCGGCAGGATACGGTTTGTACGGAATATGACCGTCAATTTCAAATAAAACCTGCGGATGATACCAGCGGCGCAGCCCGCGAGGGTAATCGACCAAAACGCTGTAGTCCGCCATTCGGTCGTCAGCGAGGGGATAGTCGCAGTACAGGTTTTCCATATTCCACGCAATGTCAGCCATCGACGACCGAATACAAATCGCAAACGGTCCCATTTTAACGCGCAAACCGTCAGAACGCAGCCGCTGGCGTATTTCAGCAGACGTTAAGGAACCAACGGTAGGAACGGATTGGGAAGGCATTACTGCGGGGGGCTGGTCAAATTGGCAAATTGCTGGTATAATAGGAGGGAAAAATGAAAGGCGGTAATGAAGTGAGCGAAGCGAACGGAATTACGCATTCGCCGTTAGGCGAACTTTATGATGGGTTCAGTTTTTTGGTTCGCCTTCGGCGAACTGCGTAACTGCGCTCCCGTTGGTCGCTCCGTTACCGCCTTTCATCAAATCGCTAGTCCCTATATTATACACATATTTCGAACTTAAACAATATGAACCAGCAAGAAAAAAACACTGTCGAGGAAAAAACGTCCATTTTTGAATCGATTATATGGAATCCGGTAACCCGATTTTTAGGTTCTTTGCCCTTTGGGCTGACGATTTTGATTCTCCTGACGGCGTCGATGGCATGGGCGACTCGAATTGACGCCCTGTACGGACCGCAGTGTTCTGCGTGGGGATTTTATCGCGCCGGCTGGTTTATCGCTCTGCTGGCAGCGCTGGGGCTTAGCGCGTTTTGCGCGGCGCTCAATCCCAAACGGTGGACGAAACGCAAAATCGGGTTTATGATTATTCACTCCGGCGTGTTGGTCTTGCTGGCTGGATGCGCGATTAGCCTCATCTGGGGTTGGGAAGCCGACTTGACCGTCTACGAGGGCTGTCAAAGAAGCAAGGCGGTTTCTACTCAACACGCATTGAATATTCGCATCTTTTCCAAAGACCCGGACAGCGATTTTCAGAAAAGTAACGACGCCTTTGAACAGAACGAAAAACAGCCGAATATTATTGCCCCGCAAATCTCCTGCCCGATAGCGCCAGGACCGATTTCGTGGTCACAGTACAAAAAGCTGAGCTGGTTTCCGTGGGGACTGGTTAAGCCTGAACCGGGATTGATTTATTCCGGTCAGGGCTCCGGTTTGAATATCAAAGTCCGCATGCTGGACTTCCGAAAGCCGTATCGGGAACTGACCGTTGACCAGACGCTCACTCTGGCGGTTCGACCGGCGCAGAAGTCCGAAACGGCTACGAACGTTTCCCTCTCCGGCGACTGGACGGAAATCACGCTCCAGGCGTCGAGAAACATTCAGGAAGGGCTAATCGGGAGAAGCCGTCTAACCGGCGGACAGCAGGTTACCTATCGACGCTTGACGTCGGACGCGCAAAAGCAGTCGTTCCTCAACGCGCCTGAAAGCGCCGTCGATAAGGACGTCTTTACGTTCGTTCACGCGGGAAAGACGTATCAGTTTACGCTGAAGGATTTTCTGCCCGAGGGCAAAACAATCGAAGACCTTCGCAACGGCGACGACGCCCCGCTGCCCAAGGTTCCGCTGGGCGACGACGTCGCTTTGACAATGATTACCATGGAAGAGGGGATGGGCGCCGCGGTCTTTGACGTTTATAAGAAAGACGCCTCCGGTCAGTACGAGAACGCCGGCTCGATGACGCTGTTGTGCCTGCTGTCGGAATTCAACCGGAACGACCCGACGAACGACGTCTATGGGGAATACTTCCGCCTGGAAACGTCGGAACAGAAGTCCGATTCAAAGGATGATAATCCCATGGCGTCGATGAGAGCCAAACTGCTCGGCCCGCGTCTGGAACTGGCGATGGATTCTTCCCGGACGATGTATTATCGAACCGTTGTCGGGAAGACTGTTACAACCGGTGCGTTTCCGTACACGTCCCCCACGATTGTTTTTGAGGGAACGCCGTACGCTGCGGTGGTTCAGCCGCGCATGGACGCTCCCGGCGTCCGGTACCTGGAAACGCCGCTGGAAGAGCAAAAACCGTCTGAAAACGATTCCGCCGCGGCGCTGCTGAGCGTTGAATGTAACGGGCAAACGACGGAACGTTGGGTTACGCTGGGCGTGAACAATCCCATGTCCCCGCCGGAATGGTATCGAAACAGCGACTCCTGGACGATTCCCGTCAAAAACGACAAGGGAGAATCCCGCTGGCTGACGCTGACCATGCCGCGAAAGACCGTCGACCTCGGATTCAATCTTTTGCTGGAACGCTTTAATCGACGCCTTGATCCCGGAACGAGCATGCCGAGTCATTACTCTTCCGATGTAACAGCGCTGTATCCCAAAAACAACAAAGGCGAATCAAAAAAGTTTGAGCATGTCAACATTCAGCTCAACCAGCCGGTCAACTTCGTCAACCCGAACAACGGACAGTCGTACCGTCTTTATCAGTCCTCGTTTAACGGACCGCTGGACAAGTCTGGGGAACTGGCAAAATGGGTCGTTAAAAATCAGACGGTTAAAACCAACGCGTCTGCTCCGCTGTACTCGTCAACGTTTACTGTGAATTACGATCCCGGCCGCGGCTTGCTGTATCTTGGCTGCTTGATGGTCTGCGCTGGAATTGGGGCTTTGTACTATCTTAATAAGGCAGTAGGCAGTAGGCAAGAGGCAGTAGAGAAAAATCAAGGGTCTGGCGTCAACTCCTCAACAGTAGGAATTCTTTTGGCTGTTGTCCTGTCAACGTTGATTTCGTCAAACGCTGTGGCGGACGATTATTCTTCGTTGGCGTCTTTGCCAGTACTGGATTCCGGACGCGTTGAGCCGCTGGCAACCGCCGCTATTGAATCGGTGAAAAGCATTTGCGGGACGGATTCGCCGCGGTTCTCGCTGGACTCGGCGCAACTGACCGGGGAACTGTCTGCAGACTCGGCGGCGAGAATTACCCGATACTTTACAGACGGCGGAAAGACCAAGAAATTCTCCGCTTTGGAACTGTATATGCTTTGGCAGATGGAGCCGGAAGTTTGGGAGCATATCCCGTTTATCGAATGTAAAAACCCCGACTTGAGGCGTCTGCTGGGCGTCCCGCTGGTCGACAAAAACGGAAAGGCGTTGAAATACGTCTCGCCGCGGCAGGCGTCCAAATCTACGATTCTCCCGGAGTACCGTTACAACCTCGAATTGCAAATTCAGACAGAACAGCGGATGGGAATTCAGCATCAGCAGTCAAAGCTGGAAAAGTCCATTATAAAGCTCTTTGACGCGGTTGAACTGTATCGAAAGATTACGTTCTATCCGCCGGCGTGACAGAACCCCCGCATGGCTTGCGCTCCCATCGTCGCCCGGCTTCTGCAAGATCATCTCGCTGCCTGGGGAATGCAACTGCAAGCCGCCTTGTCCGCATCTGAAGACGACGCAGTGAAGCAGATTCCTCAGACGCTTTCCCAGTACGGGGAAACGCTGAGAATGATTTTCCTGGCGGACGAAAACGACCAAAACGCGCAGCGCATGGACAGATCGTTGGGAACGATTACCCATCTGATTGACCTGTATTCGTCAAACCTCGACAAGGCGATTGGAGCGCTGGAAAACAACGCGCCGCTTGCCAACCAACTCCAAAAGGCGAAAACCGACTTGGCGCTTATTCGTTACCATCTCTACGACGAAGGCGGGTTGCCGGGTCTGGTTCCGTCGCTCAATCCGGACGCCGTCGATTTATGGCGAACCCCGGAAGATCGCCTGCCCGTCTGGCTGCCGATTACAGTTCTGCTTTACGGGGACAAAACCGTTCTCAGCGGTTATCCAGAATCGAAAATCGAATCGTTCCGCAAGGCGTGGGACAAAGCCGTTACGGCAACGTCGTCCAATAACGCCAAAGAGCAAGCCGCCGCGTTTGCAGAACTCAAATCAACTTTGAACGACCTCGGTCGTTACGCCGATTCCAAACGTGACGCTCTACTTCCTAAAGACCGTTTGGACAACAAAGTTCTGGACGCATCGCGGTATCCGACAACGCCCAAAGCGGAAAAGCTGCTGCAATGGGAACAGACGTACTATAAAACCAAGCCGTTTGACTGGTCGCTCGTTTTCTCGACATTGGCAACGCTCGCCTGTTTGGCGCTGGCGTTCATTCCACGGCGAAGCAAACTCGCCTTTGTCGTTCCTGTAACGCTTTTGGCAATAGCGGTAATCTATTCAGGTTTCGGACTGGGCGTGCGCGGATACATCATGAGCCGGTCGCCGGTTGCGAACATGTTTGAGACGATTATGTTTGTTTCCTTCATGTCGGGCGCGCTGGGATTGATTCTCCCGCTGGCTCTGGCGCATCCAGAGAGAATGCGTCAGGCGTGGAACGACTCGCGTTTGCAATTCCGCTGCCCGTTAAAACGATATTGGCTGTTACAGATTGTCCGCTGGATTCTCGCTGCGATTCTGTTTTATATGATGGTCTTCGTTTCCTACGGAGCGGGACAAGGTTACGCTGCCGTCAGTCTATTGCCGCGCCTGGCTTACGGAGCGGCTCTGCCATGCGTTTCCGACCTGTTCGTCTGGATCTCGTCGTTGGCTTTGCTGGGAATCGTCGTTATCTACGTTCCGCGAACAATCATCTTCCCCTTTATGATGTCGCGACAAACTGCCGACTTGCAACCCGCAGCTCGAAGCTCTCAGCTCGTTCCCCTGCTTTGCGCTTCCGCGTTGACGACGCTTTTAACGGCGGCGGCTTTGCATGCGCCCATGTTCAACGACAGTCTGAAGAACCTCATGCCGATTCTTCGTGACAACTTCTGGCTTGGCGTTCACGTTATCAGCATCGTCGGCGGGTACGGAACCGCTATGCTCGCCTGGGCGCTGGGCGCGGCGGCTCTGTGCGCGTTTACCGTTGGGAAGTACACAACAGACGAATCCGGTGCGGTCGTCCCTCCAGCGATTACGTCTACGCTTTCCAGACTGATGTACCTGTGCATTCCCGCCACGATTTGGCTTTTGGCAATCGGGATTATTCTCGGCGGTCTGTGGGCGGACGTCTCCTGGGGACGCTTCTGGTCGTGGGACAGAAAAGAAGTTTGGGCGCTGATTTCGATGTTCGTCTATCTGATTTTCGTTCACGCTCGACATTGGGGCTGGTTCAAACGCAACCGTGACATGACCATGGCGCTGACGTCCGTTTTCGGCGCGCTGGCGATTCTCATGGCGTGGTACGGCGTCAACTACCTGCTTGGCAGCGCAATGCACGGATACGCCTCCGGCTCCGGCGGACTCGTTCCCGCTCTTGCATTTGCAGGCGCAAACGTCGTCCTGACTGTCATGGCTCTGATACGATATGGGCTGGTTGGGAAAACAGAGCGTTAAAGAATGAAGTTTGAGTATTTGAAGCGTCCGTCAATTACGAATTACAATTTTCCTACTGGTCTTGACGTTTTTTAATTCTTTAATATAATAATAAAAGTTAGTAGCGAGTTGCGAGTTGCGAGTTGCGAGAGAATTTTGTGAAGCGCTTGCGCGTTCTCGCTACTCGCTACTCGCTACTCGTTTCTCGCAACTCAATTACACATTACGAATTACAAATCAAACCACCATGGCATACGAAGTAACTTTAATTCGCGGCGACGGAACGGGTCCGGAACTGGCGGAAGCGGCTAAACGCTGCGTTGACGCAACAGGCGTTAAGATTAATTGGGATATTCAGGAAGCGGGCGTCGACATTATGGAAAAATGCGGAACGCCTCTGCCCGAGTCCGTTATGGAATCCGTCAAACGGACAAAATGCGCGCTCAAAGCCCCCATCACGACGCCTGTCGGAACCGGGTTCCGATCGATTAATGTTCATCTGCGTCAGGCGCTGGGGCTGTACTGCTGTCTGAGACCTTGCAAGTATTATCCAGGCGTAAGAAGCTACTTTTCATCAGTCCCGGTTGACCTCGTTATCGTTCGAGAAAATACAGAAGACCTTTACGCAGGCGTTGAATTTGAACAGGGAACCGACGAATGCGAGAAGGTTTTCGACTTCATTAATCAAATGTCGCCTAACCGCCCGATTCGTTCAGGCCGCGAGGAAACCGGCATTTCCATCAAGCCGATTTCCATTTCCGGAACGGAACGGATTATCAAATACGCGTTCGATTACGCTGTGTCTCATAACCGAAAAAAGGTAACAGCCGTTCACAAGGCGAACATCATGAAATTCAGCGACGGTTTGTGGTTGGCAACGTGCCGAAAGGTCGCGGAGCGTTACCCGCAAATCGAATTTGAAGACCGCATTGTCGACAACATGTGTATGCAGCTGGTTCAGAAACCGGAACTGTACGACGTCGTCTGCCTGCCCAACCTTTACGGAGATATTCTTTCCGACCTTGCTGCTGGTCTGGTTGGCGGCTTGGGCGTTGCGCCCGGCGCAAACATCGGGGACGACGGCGCTGTCTTCGAGGCGACTCACGGCTCCGCGCCCAAATACAAGGGGCTCAACAAAGTCAATCCGACTGCGTTGATTCTTTCCGGCATGCTCATGCTGCGCTATCTGGGAGAAAACGCTGCTGCCGACAAACTCGAAAATGCGGTTGCTGCGGTTATTAAGGAAGGCAAAGACGTTACCTATGACCTCAAACCTGATCGTAACGACCCCACCGCCGTTGGAACGCAGGAAATGGCAGACGCCATTTGCAGAGCGATGAACGATTAGTCAGCTTCCAGCTTTTAGCTCCTAGCCGCTAGCTTGGTTATTTTGGGTTCTTGCATTGCAGCACGAATCAGGTATATCAAGCTAATAGCTAGAAGCTAGCAGCTAGCAGCTAAAATTTCCGAATTCCACATTATAAATACTCCCATGACTACCCGCCGATCATTTCTGAAAACTGCCGCTATTTCCACGCTGTCAGCCAGCGCTCTTTCCGCTCAAGTCAACGGAGAGGAAACTGAAAAGAAAGAAGAACCAACCCCAAGACCCGATGGTTTTTACGTTGGAGCCGCTTCGGTCGATATTACTCCTGACCGTCCTGTTACACTTCCGGGGCAGCATTTTACGCGCGTTTCAAACGGCGTCCGAACCCCCGTCGAGGCGAATATTGTCGCGATGGAATCCGTTAAAGACGGCGTCAGCACGCCTGTGATTTACATCAGTTTCGATGCGGTCGGCGTTTCGTACGCTTTATGCCGGGCGTTTCGAGAAGAACTCAAAAAAGTCCTCCCTGAAATCAATCCTGAACACGTGAATTTGAGTTGCACGCACACGCACACCGGCGCGAATTACTACAACGACCCGAAAGACGCAGGAGACGTTCCGAATCTCATGAAAGTTCCAGAGATTCGTGAGTTCACACTTGCACGCCTTATTCCCGCAGTTAAAAAGGCATGGGATTCCCGCGTTCCCGCCCGTTACGGGTTCGGGTTGAGCTTCGCAACGCTCGCTTTCTGCCGAGGCTGCGTATTCTCAGATGGAACCACGGTAAACAATGCGGATTCAAGCGTTCCCACCTTCCGCGGTCTTGAAACTCAGTCTGACCCCGACGTAAACATTTTGTGCTTCTGGAACGAAAAAGACGAGCTGATTTCTATGCTTATCAATGTCGCTTGCCCGTCTCAGTGCAACGAAATCACGTCCAAAATTGACGCTGACTTCTGGGGCGACCTGCGTCCACAGCTCAAGGAAAAGTATGGTAAAGACGTTGTGATTTTGGGCTTCTGCGGCGCTGCGGGAGATCAAACGCCGGGCATCCGATACCGAAAAGATGCGGAACTCCGAATGGAAAAAATGCGCGGGCTTGATCGCGCCGGGGAAATGGCTCACCGGCTGCTCAAGGCGGTTGACGACGTTTACGACCTCATCGCGTCCGACAAAAAGTCCAATCCGATTGTTACATTTGAATATATTCCGCTTGAACTGCCCGGTCGAAAAATTACAGACGAAGAACACGAAAAAGACCTCAAAAGCCTTGCAGAGTTCCAGGAAAAGTACGATAAAACGCACATCCCGCGCTTCAAGGGAAGAGTTGATTGGCTTCAGCTAGGGATTAATCGATGGGAACGACAGCAAAAAGAGGGCGTTCCAACCCACAAAACGTTTATCTCCGTTATGCGTCTGGGAGAACTGGCGTTCTGTACGAACACGTTTGAGCTGTACGTCGATTACGGAATTCAGATTAAAGGACGTTCCAAAGCCATGCAGACGTTTATTTTCCAACTGACAATGAGTCCGTGGGAATATTCCGGCTACCTGCCAACGGCAAAAGGCGTCAAAGGCGGCGCTTACGGCGCTGTTCCTTCCAGCAACTACGTTGGTCCGGAAGGCGGACAAATTCTCGTAGACGAAACGGTCGCGGCTATCGACCGCGCGTTTAATAGTAAATAGGGAATAGAGAACAGGGAATAGGGAATAGAATTTCGCCTGCGGCGAATTTTAAACTACCGCCTACTCTCTACTGCCTACTGCCTAATTCACCCCTAACCCCTTGGATATTGAAATGAAACGAAATATTATTTTGCTGTTGTTTTCGGTTGCCGTGTTGATTGGCGCAGCCGGCTGTTACGAAGAAAAAGCGCCCGAACAGAATCTGGACACGTTTGTTCCCGTTGAACCCGGCGAACGTCTGCAGCGCTATTGCCAAGTGTTGTGTTTAAATACTGAGGATGGCGAATTGTCACCTGTGGAGCAGCAGATTTACGACGATCTTCAGGGAGCGAATCAGAAAAAGCTAAGCAAGGAATCGCTCGATAAACTGGCGTCTGACACCAAAGAAAAGATGCTTGATTTATCCGTTCCAAAACCGATTGAACGCTTTTCGCAGCTCTACAAAAACGTTCCCGACAAAGTTACTGAGGCGATGACAAACGCAAACATCCGTAATTTGTCTGTCTTTTTGGTCAAAGTGGATACAAACTTTTACGCTATTAGAACGTTTGAGTATATTGGTAAAAATTTTGAGCAGGATTGGCTCGATTTGACAAGAAATCCGGACTTTGTCGAATGGAACAACGCCTGTGAAGAATGTCAGATGCCCGTTGTCGGGAAAACAGAAGCAGGCGGTCTGATTCAGTGGTCTCTTGACGGCAACGAAATCATGTATTTGCCGTTGACAAAAACAGGCGAAACTGTTGAAAGCGAATCAGCAGTTCCCGCGCCGTTAGAAGAATAAGAAAACAGACAAAAGACTACAGAACAGCGCTTGGCGCCAAGTATACGGTGTGACGCATTGCGTCCTGTATACGAAGCGCTAAGCGCTGTTGTGTTTAATATCTCCCCCTACTTCACCTTGCAGCGGTTGCGGTATTTCTGAGGCGGATCGCCAAAGATTTTCTTGAACGAACGGACAAAGTATTCAACTCGGTCAAAGCCCGTTTTCGCAGCCACTTCATTAACAGAAAAATCGGTTTCTCGAAGAAGCTTTTCCGCCAACGCAATTCGAAGTCGGTAAATCTCTTTTTCGACTGAATGCCCAATCAGAGCGCGGAAGAGGCGGTCTAACGTGCTTCGGGAAACGCCCACTTCGCTGGCAATCCATTTGGCAGACACGTCTTTGTGATAATGTTCTCGAATCAGCCGCAAAGCCATGGCGCATTCTTTGTTGTCGATAGCTATCATATCGGTAGACATTCGTGTAACAATTCCGGTAGGTTTGATTTTGATCGGAGAGAATTGTCTGTTTTTCGAAATCGACATGGAAATCTTTCCCGTCTTTTCGTATTCCTGAATTCTCTCTTCCAGGAGCTTGGCGGCTTCGAATCCAACTTCCTCACCATTAATGTCGAGACTGGACAGGTTTGGAGTTGACATATTGCACAGAAGAACGTCGTTCCCCGTGCCAAGGATAGCAACCTGATCCGGAACGGAAAGCCCCAATTCGTGACAGGCTTGAGTCAGCTTAAGAGCCTGAATATCTGCCGCGCACCAGACGCCTACAGGTTTGGGCAGCGACATGAGCCAATCCATCATGGATTTACGGTATCCCTCTTTCCAGCGAGGGTACGTCCACTCGGTTTGCGTTTGACCCTGACAGTCAGGGCAGACGCTGCAGCTCATATTCATTTCTCGCGCCTGCTGAATAAAACAATCGCGGCGCACGGTAATCCACCACGGCGTTCCATACGCGTAAAAGCCCAAATGCTTCAAACCGCGATTGCGAAAATGCTCCGCCGCCATGTTAGCGGAAACGTCTTCATCTGTACAAACTTCCGGAAAGAGAGAAATTCGGTCGCCAAGCAGTTCGACAACGGGCTTTTTCTTTTTAAGAAGCTTTTTATACATTTCCAGAGAAACGGATCGGGAAAGAATTCCGTCGCCTTTCCAGGAATCAAAATCCACAGGCAGTTCATCGGTCAAACCGCGGTCTTCAAAAGTTATACGCCAAGGAATAGCCCCCTCGGTTTGTTCCTGTCTCTGAACAAAATGCTGAATTCCACGCAAAACGTCGCAGCCAAAAGCGCGCGAGGTTTCTGACAAAACCAGAATCTGTCTAAATTGTTTTTTCATCTGAGTACACCTGATCAAAAATAGCCCTCAATAGGGAGTAGGGAATAGGGAATAGGGAATAGGGAAGATTCAGCCTACTGCCTACTACTATATTTTAGTATACCACACAAAAGAACAATGTCAACAGGGATTTTAAAAAATGTTAAAATATTCCATCAAAAAAACGTTAAAATCAAACCAACCCCTCCTGTTTCAACGCTCTTTGAAGCTGGTCGATCGTCTCCAACGGGACGGCGCCCAATTTCTCGATTATTTCATAGTTCAGATTGGAAAGCCAATAAATCCGGCGCCGTTCTACCAGACGAAGCCATCGAAGAGCCAGCAGGGAATCGGGAAACTGTTCTGCGTACAGCGTTGCCGCGACCGCAGAGATGGTTCCCGCCAACAGATCGGATCCGTCCATAACGACTTTAAAACCGGGACCGACAGGCTGAACAACGTCAGCGCATAAAAAGATTGAGCTGTTGTCCGTTCCTTTTTCAGCAGCCGTCTCAAGGGCTTCTATCGCGTTAAGCCAGGTTTGACGGCTTTCATCGCCGCCGACGGCGCAAAGAATCTGCTTTGGCTTTCTGGAAAACTTCAGTTTCCCAATTCCAGAAACGACGTTTTTATCAAACTCCTTGACGCAAAGAGCGTGAATTCGTTCCACTTCTTTCTCGACGCTGTCAGGAGTCCCAAAAACGACATGAGCAACAGAGTCGCCTGCCCCGGGAATAATTTCCATCAAAAGAATCACTCCCAATTCCCAGCCCGCCAGTTGAGCTTCCTCCGCAAGACGCTTGCGAATTTCGAGAGGATCTGAGGGAGTAAGAGTATCTTCACTACTGCCTACTGCCTGTTGCCTACTGCCTACCCCCCCTTCCTCCCATTGAATTCGCGCCATTTCTTCCAGGTCGTCGAGTTCGTCCTGAGCGGTTCGGCGTTTGTTGGAGATGTTGTCTCGAACTTCTTCCGGAACGTCCTGAGCTTCGTCAGGAGCGTCTAAACCGAAGACGGACGGGCGTTCAAAACGCGCATGCGCCTCTTTCATTGAAAAGCGGGGATAAACGCTTGAAAAGACGCCAAAACGAGACGACCACGGCGACGCGCACGAAACCGGGTCAGCAACCCCGACGGGAATAACGACGTCCGCTTCAACAATCGGACGAACAAACGCCAGCGGCTCGCCGGATTCCATAGCGGAAACAATCGTGTACGCCTGCGGCTTGTCTGTATAATGAACGTGAACGTTGAGCTCTGACAACGCAGAATCCAGCGTAAACGGTTTATACGCCGCAGACGAGTCGCCATCTTGAGTCTTGCCGCCAAAAACGACAAGCGTAATATTCTCCTTTTTGACGCCGTTGAGCAGAAGCTGGTCAATCAAAACCGGCAAAATTTCTGCCTGATGAACAACGCCTTCGCCCAGAGCGACAGCAACCGTATCGTCAGCGGTAAAACAGTTTTCCAACCCTGGGAGACCAAGCGGATGAGCAACTGCGTCTTGAGTAAGCTGCTCTATGCTCTGTTCGCTTCCTGCTGGATTGGAAACAACCAAACAGGACGAAGGAACGTCAAGAGAAACCGATTTATTTTTTCCATAAAGTATTTGCATGGCAATTAAAGGGGTTGGGGAATAGGGAATGGGGAATAGGGGCTTGGCCCGCGGCGAATTTAAAAAACAC
>JAZUMX010000354.1:0-13307 GCA_045603865.1 Thermoguttaceae bacterium | reverse complement strand
AACGGATTCGCTGGAAACGACCCTCGCCCCGGCTGCGGACGCTGACGATTCCGACTACGTCCCGATTCAATTTCATTCCGTTGTTACAGAGCTGGGCATGTTCGAGCTGTGGTGCCAGGCCGTCAACTCGCCCGACAAATGGAAGCTGGAATTCTCCGTTCGGGAAGACGAATAAACGTAAAAAAAGACGCTGACATAACGCACTGCGCGCATATAGAAACGCTCTGTATGCGCGTTAGTCTTTTTCAGGATCAATTCCTAACTCTCTCAGACGTTTGGCAGCAAGGAAATGACGATGACCCTTCTTATACCATTTAATCGCCTTCTTCATGTCTTTTTCGACGCCCATGCCGTGTTCGTACATGTATCCCACGCGAAACGGTCCATACGGATGTTTGACGGTTTTATAGATTTCAAACGCTCGTTTCCAGTCAATTTCAACGCCGCCAGTTCCCTTGCGAAGAATATCCGCCAGATTGCAGCGAGCGTACTCGTCTCCGTCAGCAGCCGACTTTTCATACCAGTAAACCGCTTTATGACAGTCCTGTTCAACGCCAATCCCTTTTTCATACAAGATGCCCAGGTCACATTCCAAAAACGCCTGATTGTAATAATCAGACGTCCCGGATTCAATCGCCTTGCCGAACTCCAGCAACAGGTCAACGTCTTCTTTTGAATACCCAAAATCCTGATGAGAACCGTCGTGGTAATCGTACCCAAAGGAAGAACCAATAAGCTTGGGCTGGTTAAACATTGGATTGGATTCAGAATCTGTCATTACATTTTGCGTCTTTTTTTCAAAAGAACCGTCCCATTGAAATTCTTTTGCCTTGTTGAAAAGCTCATCCCATGACTGATCTGTAAACGGGACAACTTTGTACTGAACTTCGTCAATTAAAGTCCAGCCGTCAGGAACGATTTTTTTGAAATCGTTATAAAGAATTTCCACATGGCTTTTTGAACGCGCGTCTTCCAGCGTCAGCAGTTCTCCAAAAGCCAAATAATCGATATTGTTGTCGTCCGGATAACGATAACAGGAAAGGCTCATGCTTTGATCAGGATTATCGTTGCTGTGGATTTCCATATCGTCGTCATTGTGACTTCTAAGCATCAACATAACGAGAACTTGCGCCATGGCGGCAGTCAGACGGCCATGAAAGCGCTCATCGTCCGATGTAACGCTAACGCCCGCTCGACGCAGAAAATCAAATCCTACAAATATATTGCATAAATCGCATGGAAGTTCTATAAACGATCCCGACGTTTTAAGAGCGTCTTTTATAAAACGGACGTCGTCTTCGCGTCTGAGTTCAAAATTTTGAGGAATGAAAAAATCGTCGCAATCTTCAACTTTCTCTCCCAAAACGTCATAGCCGTCGACATCCGCCATTTCACAAAGAAGTCTTACAACGTATTCGACCAAATAGAAATCGTATTCTGAAGAAAGCGTTGGAAGGCTGACTTCATACCCGTCGTCGATTTTCAGTATTTGAACAGGGCGGGAAGAACGTCCTGCGTTTATGAAAGAAACCTCCGAGAAATCGTCTTTGAAGATAACATTCGGATATTCCTTTGCAATATATCTCAGAATTTTGTTTAGATTCAAATCGTCTTTCGTTCGGATAATAATGCTGTGATTCATAATTGTCAAAACCGTAAGTAATAACAGGAACTTGAAATAACCGTTATAATTCGCGACAATGTTACATTCGCTTTTTATTACAAGTATAAACAGAATTCAAAAATAATCAAGAGATAGCAATTATTGGATAACAACGAAATAGATGTTTTTTTCAAATTCCTCAAAAAAAGACGCTGTTGTTGTAACAGCGTCTGAAAAAATCATTTCAAGGCGAAATCGCCGATTATTTTTCGAAGAATCGCTTGAGCAATCCGGCGAAACCGGCTCCGTGACGAGCTTCGTCCTTTGCCATTTCGTGAACGGTGTCGTGGATGGCGTCGAATCCGAGCTGTTTGGCGCGTTTAGCCAATTCGAACTTGCCAGCGCAGGCGCCAGCTTCCGCTTCAGCGCGCATCTGAAGGTTCGTCTTTGTGCAGGGAACGAGGACTTCGCCCAACAGTTCCGCGAACTTGGAGGCGTGTTCCGCTTCTTCAAAAGCGTATCGCTTGAAGGCTTCGGCGATTTCCGGATAGCCTTCTCGTTCCGCCTGACGGCTCATCGCCAGATACATGCCGACTTCGGTGCATTCGCCGGTGAAATTGGCGCGAAGTCCGTCCATGATTTCCTGATCGTCAACTTTGCCGTCGCCGATCGAGTGAACGGTTGCATAGCTGGCGCCGGTTGAGGCTTCTTCCATCTTGGTGAACTTGCTGCCGGGAACGCCGCACTGCGGGCATTTTTCCGGAGCCGCATCGCCTTCGTAAACATAACCGCAAGCTGGGCATACAAATTTAGCCATAATCTAACTCCTTGTAAAATTAGGGGGTCAAAACGATTATTGGAATAATGTACCGAAACGTCTTCCAATTTTATAAACTAATTATTTTGAACTTTTTGATAAAGTTTCTCAAAATCTTTTTTTAAATTATAACCCCCATTTGAGAAAAAACAAGGGGGAGGAAAGGATAGAATAGCCCTAATCACACGCAATTTTTCCTGACGCTAAACCACTTCTCCCGATAGGGGCGGCTCGACCTCCTTTTCGCCTGTTTTGCAACATAATTCAGTTATCGCCCAGGCAAAAGGGGTAAAGTTGAAGAAATTGAGCGCAGGAATCGAGAACTATGAGCGTTTTTTAGGGAGTATTAGTAGAATTCTGCATAGTCCGTAATTTTTTCATCTTGACTAAACGAATTACTTGAGTACAATATATTAGTAAATAGGGAGCAGGGAATAGGGAATAGTAATTCGTCTATGGCGAATTTAATACTACTCCCTACTCCCTATTCCCCATTCCCTAAACCATTATTCCCCATTCCCTTTTACTCCCCATGCCACGTAAACGGATATTCCTTCGACGCGCTACTTTTTTGCACGCAGGCAGTTTGTTCCTGATGCTGATTGTATTTATATTCCTGTCAGTTCATCTTGCAAACCGGAGTCTGGAAGAACTCGTTCCGTCGGGCGGTCAGGCGACGACAACGCAAAATGGGGAATCGGTTTCAAAAGAACTCAATGCGGCGCAGGCGATGCAAATCGCGAAGATTATCGATTCCGCGCCGTACGAGAATTTACAGAACAAAACCGAGCTTGCGAAGATCGAACTGGCATACGTCAAAGCCGCTCACGATACATTTACGATTACTCCCGATGGCGTTATCAGCCGACGGGGCTGGTATAATCAAAGAAAGCTCGACGCTGATCAGGTTGAGCAGATTATAAAAATAGCATTCCCGAAAACTGAAGAGGAAACAGGAAGTAATTAGCAATTGTCAATTAGCAATTACCAATTATTGAGGCGCTTGCGTCAATTGCTAATTGCTCATTGCTAATTGCTAATTCGATTAACTCCTCACTCCAAACACTAACACCTAAATAACACTCATGTCCGTTTTGCCTTCTAACAATCGAATTAGCCGTTGGGTTCAGAATTTATTGGACTTGACGCTTCGCAACCGTCTTCTTAACCTCAAAGACGCGTCGTTTACCATGGAGCTGATCTGTACAGACGCGGCGGATATCGAAGACCGTCTCGTTTCGGGATCGCTGCCGTTGAAAAACTTCAAGGAAAGCGAATACGACACCCGTCAATACCGCTCTGCAAAAACAGACCCTGATGCAGGCGAACCTTTAGATGACGATTCAACGGAATCCGGTTCCAGTCCGAAAGCAAAGAAGCTTCCGTCGACGGCGCTGTTTGTCAACCAGACAAAAAAGGAAACGGAAAGGCGTCTGCTCAAGCTGTATCGTCAGACAAAAACCGACATCAGCGAAGGCGGCGTCAATACGCTCTTTTTAACTATCGGAACGCTGCATTGGCGTGACAAGTCCCGAACGGAAAAAGAGTACCTGGCTCCGATTATTCTCTTGCCGGTTGAACTGATTCGCAATTCCGTCAAGGCGGAATTTAGAGTTCAGCGCACAGACGAGGATCCGTTCGTCAACCCAACGCTGTTGGAAGCGCTCCGCCGCGATTTCCAATTGAAAATCACAGACCTGTCAGAACAGGTAATCGAAGAAAAAGAGGATATCAACGTCAAAACGCTTCTGGACTCGTTTACCGAACAGATTTCCTCCATGACGGGCTGGAAGGTCGAACCGACTTGCTGGCTGGGTCGGTTCTCGTTTGACAAGTTTATCATGTACACGGATTTGAACAACCGCTGGAAGGAACTGGCGGCGAATCCGGTTGTCAAACAGCTTATCAACCTGACGGACGAACAGGTTCAGGAGGGAACGGAAGCCAGTCAGGGAGGAACAATCGGCGTTGAAGTCGAGCAAACCAGCGCGTTCAACGAGCCGCCTGCCGACACCCCGCTGCCGATTGCGGACTATCTCAATCTGTTCCTCCCGATTGCCGCCGACGCGTCACAGCGTTCTGCCGTTATTGAGTCAACCAAAGGGCGCAGCTTCGTCCTCTACGGTCCTCCGGGAACGGGGAAATCGCAAACGATTACCAACCTGATCGCATACAACCTGGCAATGGGCAAGAAGGTTCTGTTCGTTTCCGAAAAACGAGCGGCTTTGGAAGTTGTGTACAATCGTCTTTCCAAAATTGGGCTGGGACCGTACTGTCTGGAACTGCACTCCAACAAGGCGGTCAAGAGAAAGATCCTCGACCAGTTCCAGGAAGTCTACGAAATGGGCAAAACGAAAGACGTCAACGCCGATTGGACCAGAACGTGTTCAGAACTGACCGAGACGGAACAGACGCTGGACAACTACGTCCGTCAGATTCACAAGCCGATTGTTGGAAACATCTCGGCTTACGACTGTTTCGGCTGGCTGGCGTCGCATGGGTACAGTTGGACAACCCGGCTTCCGCGTCTTTACGACGGCGAAATTGAAGAGCAGGAACTGCAGGATTTGATTAACGCTGCGGAAGAACTGCAATCGCACGCCGCGGAAATGGATCCCGCTATGCTCAAAGCGCTTTCTCCGCTGAAACGGTTTAAGTGGAATCCGGAACTGGAAGCCCAGATGATCGAAAGCGCGGCGGCGTTCCGTCCGGCGGTGGAAGGGGTGAACCAGGTCTACAAACAGGCGGAAGAGGTTTTGTCGCTGCCGGATATCAAAGACGCGTCCGCCAAAATCACACTGGCGTCACAAATTTTGGGGTTCCTCCAGAATTCCGGTCCGCTGCCGTCCAACCTGCTTTCCGAGGCGTTTGGAAAATTCATGCCGCTGGTTGACATGTTTGTCGAACAGGCGAAACAGTACAAAGACGCTGTCGAAGCTCTGAAAGCGTTTGACCTCAATCGGGTTCTCAACCTCCGCGTCGTTCAGCTTAACGACCATATTGAGTACGTTAAGAAATCGTTCTTTATGTTCCGGCTCATGAAGAAACGGAGCGTTGTCAAAGAATACGCCTATCTTGTTCCGCCGACCAACGGCAAGCTGACGTTTGATATGCTGGAAGCGGCTGCGCCGAAAATCGCCGCGCTTCAGGAATCGTACAAACTCCTTTCGGAACACGGGGAAGAAATCCTTGCCGCCGTCGGCGACTGGAACGGCGAATCCGCCAATCTGGAAGAGTTGCTTCCGTCTGTTCAGCGCGGAAAAGCCCTTCGAGAAATCCTGTCCGTTGACTGCCTGACCGCAGCCGACCGCAAGCGTCTGTTCGATTTCGTCTGCGAACAAACCGCCAATCCCAACGCGAACTTCGCCGCTCTGAACGCGGAATTCCAGGCGGCGGTGAAAGAGTACCGCATGGCAATGGAAACGTTCAACCAGTCCGTTCCAACTCGCACGATGACGCCCATTGAAGCGATGGCTCTTATTGACGCTCTGCCGCAAGCGGGTCGCTCGCTGCGTCAGTTCTCGTTCTGGACGGACGTCCGTAACGACGCCAGAAGAATGCACCTCGGACCTTTGGCAAAAGCGATTGAACAGGGCAAAATCGATATTGCCAAACAGTCTGCGGCGGAGGCCATGGAAGCGTCTTATCGATGGCAGCTGATTTACAAAGAGCTGGAATTCAACGACGCTTTGAATCGTTTCGACGGCGTCAGTCAAAATCGCTGCGTTGAGCGTTTCTGCTCGTTGGACGACAGTTTCTCGAAGCTGTCGATTCGCAAGATTCTCCTTGCGCTGTCGACGGAAGCCACACGAGCGGCTGCGGAATCAACCACTGCCGGGTCGCCTCTGCGAGCGGAAGGCGATCTGCTGCGTCGGGAAATGAACAAGAAGATGCGGTTCCTGCCCATTCGTACTTTGCTGGAACGCGCCCCGAATTTGACGCGTCGGCTCAAGCCGTGTTTTCTCATGTCGCCGTTGTCAGTTGCTCAGTATCTGCCTACAAATGACGCGGGATTTGACCTGGTCGTCTTCGACGAGGCGTCACAAATTCCAACTTGGGACGCTGTCGGCGTTATCGCCCGAGCGCAAAACGCGATTATCGTCGGCGACCCCAAACAGCTGCCGCCAACCGCCTTCTTCCAGCGTCAGGACGCTGTTACAGAGGAAATGACGGAACAGAACGAAGACGAAGTCGAAGACATGGAAAGCATTCTCGACGAGTGCATCGCCATCGGCATGGACGGCATGAAGCTCAACACCCACTACAGAAGCAAGAACGAGTCCCTCATCGCCTTTAGCAACCATTACTATTATCAGGACGAACTGGACACATTCCCTGCCCCGGACAGGAATTTAGGCAGTAGGCAAGAGGCAGTAGGCAGTAGTGATGAATCGAATTCTCGCAACTCGCAACTCGCAACTCGCAACTTTACTGGAGTCCATTTTGAGTACGTTCCCAACGCGGTTTACGATAAGAGCAAAACGCGAACCAACAAGGCGGAAGCGCAGCGCGTTGTCGAGATTGTTCTCGACCGCTTGAGCAATCCTAATACGTCGGGGCGGTCGATGGGCGTTGTCGCGTTTTCTGCTCAGCAAAAAGACCTCATTGAAGACATGCTCGATCAGGCGGCGGACAGCAATCCGGAACTGGCAAATGCGATGTCCGAAGCGATGGCGGAACCACTGTTCGTCAAGAACCTGGAAAACGTTCAGGGCGACGAACGCGACTGCATCATTTTCAGCATCGGGTACGCGCCGGACGCCAACGGGGCGTTTGCCATGAACTTCGGCCCGCTCAACAAGAGCGGCGGACAGCGGCGTCTGAACGTTGCCGTTACCCGCGCCAAGGAAGAGATTATCGTCGTGTCGTCCATTTACGCGTCACAGATCGATTTGAACCGCACCAGCGCCGTTGGTCCGGCTCACCTCAAAGCGTATCTGGAATTCGCCCAGTCCGGACGCCCGACCTGGTCAGACGCCTCTGGCGCGGGCTCGGATTCCTCTGCTGACAAGAACCGCTTTATCCAGTGCGTTGCCAACTTCCTCCGGGAAAACGGCTACGAAGCAGACTGCGGCGTCGGCTTTTCAGATTACAAAATCGACATCGCCGTCGTCGACCCGAAGAATCCCAACAGTTACTGTCTGGCTGTCGAATGCGACGGCGCGGTTTACAAAAACGCGAAGATCGCCCGAGATCGAGAAAAGTCTCGTCCGTCCATGCTGGAAGGCCTGGGCTGGAAGCACTGCCGCGTCTGGTCGACGGAATGGTTTACCGACCCGGAAAAATCCAAAGAGGACTTGCTCAA
This sequence comes from Thermoguttaceae bacterium, assembly GCA_045603865.1. Classification (GTDB taxonomy): domain Bacteria; phylum Planctomycetota; class Planctomycetia; order Pirellulales; family Thermoguttaceae; genus RUG11551. The sequence continues at coordinate 5,582 of JAZUMX010000354.1, read as the reverse complement.
ATGCCTCAAGGGAAAATAGCTACTAGCCGGTAGCTACTAGCTTCTAGCTTGGTTATTTTAGTCTCTGGCTTTAACAATTAACGCCGAGAACTAAAAATACACAAGCTAATGGCTAGTAGCTAGAAGCTAATAGCTAAAATAAATTAGAACTTCGTCGTGTCGAAGTTGTATGCGTCTTCTCGGTTGCCCAGAGCGGTGTAAATGAGCGGATCGATCGTAAAGGAAATTTCTCGGGTGGAACCGTCGCACATGCAGACGTTAAATCCAACTCGGTGCGCGCTGCCCATAGCGTAACGGAATTTGCCATTCTCTTCATTTTTCTCATATCGTCTGTCCTGATACGGCAAATATACGTTTGGATTGGTTCCGATTCTTGTAGCGCTCTGAATTGCATCCTTGTTTGACCACGACTTAACGCCATTGTTTGCGGTTACCGGTTCAAATTTCAACCCCGTACCGATTATTCGGACGTTCGAGCAGGAAATCCCGGTAAACATACAGACGTCTTCACCTTTTTCGCAGCCGCCCTGATAGTTGTCTTTATCAAGAAACTTTTCGCTGAACATGATTGTAGACGTCATACCGTCTCGAACGTAGTCAGGAGAAACTTCGCTGCCGGCAAAACAAATCCCGAAAGACCGCCACTGAATCTTTTTGAAGTTGGCTTTCCAGGTTGTGTTGCTGCCTTCGATATAAGACGCCGGGTAATCTACTGCGTCATCGTTTGGATTCGAATAGCAATCTTTTGTATTTCCTCCATTGGCGGCGTAATCGCTCTTGGCAACCATTGAGGCGATTGTAATAGAGCTGCTTCCCGTCTCCCCGCCATAGTAAACCGTCTGGCTGGAACGCAGCGGATACGACTGCGAACGGCGGCGAGATGGACAGTTGCAAACTTTTAACGGGGATTCCACCAGGTCTTTGACGCTGGCTTGAGTGTTGGCGTCGCTGAAGGCGGCGGAGTTGTTCGCCAAATGGTTGTAGTTGAACAGTCGTTCCTGATCCAGATATGGCAAAATGGAATAAAGCCATCCGCCAGGTTGAGTGCGTCCGAAACCGTAGTCCGGAAAACCGACCCATTTCGGTCCCCAGCCGCCGGTAGGAAAGAACTTCTGACGTTCCAGATGAGCGCTCGCAGCAGTCCCCATCTGTTTCAGATTGTTCATGCACTGCGCTTTATTCGCAGATTCGACAGCCATGTTGACCGCCGGAAGCAAAAGCGCTACCAATACTGAAATAATAGCGATAACAACCAAAAGTTCTACAAGCGTAAAAGCGCTACGAACGTTTTTGAATTTCTGTGTCATGGGAATAAGAGGGTTAAAGGTGAATCAGGAGTTCGGAGTCTGGAGTGAAACAAGAGACTTTAGGCATTAGATAATAGCTATTGCTTAATAACTAATCCCTTAACCACTTGTCTCTCTCCACTTAATTATAATTATACTCCAAATTCAATTATTTATCAACCCCCTTCCAATAAAATTATTTCTTCGGAAGCGCACTCATAATTTTTCTTGAAGGAATGTTAAAAAGGTAGCCTGTTCAAATCTGGTTTATCTATTTTCACAACCTGACAATGATTACACTCTCAAACCTGCTCTAACCGATAGACGCCGCGAAGCCATTCCCTGTCTGCGGGGCGCTCAAAAGTCGAAATCCGCTCACGTTGGCGGCATTTTAATCTTAACAAATTCCAAACCTTACAAAAAATCCCCTTCCGAAGAATCATTCGTGGGAAGGGGAAACACACAGGCAAGGGTATGGATGTGATTTAGTAATGATGTATCAGAAGGTGTAGTCCAGAGCAATGCCGCCGGAGAACTGATAGGATTTTGTTTCGTTGTTAAATCCGTCAGCTCCAGACCAGTTGTCATAACGAATTTCCGGTCGAATAACCAGTTCGCCCGACATGACGCGGCAAGACGACAGGCAGCTGCGCTTGTGGCGAGGTTTGCAGTTTTTGAACGGACTGATCGAGTATCCGAGAGTCATTTCAAATCTGCCGACAACTTCGTCTTCAACCAGTTCTTCCGTGTATTCAACTCGAAGACCCGCCTGAACTTTTTCGTTGATCTCGTAAATTAAGCTGTTGTTCAAGCCCCACGTTTTGGCATTGGGCTCGTCACCGTTGACAAGACTCATGAAATCGTATTCGAGATAATAGGTTAGCTTATCCGACAACTTTGTTTCCAGTACAATACAGTGAGAGTATGTGTTTTCGTAACCTGCCATATTGCCAGCGTACATCATGTACGACAGTTTGATTGCCCTGGTGAGCTGTTTGCCTGCGCCAAACCAGACCAAAGAAGAGTCGGAATCGGGATCAAACGCTTCATCCCAGCCATGCATCCAGCCGCAGGAGAGGCTGAGGTCGTCGCAGGGATCCCATGTCGCCAAAGCACCCATGTGAGTATACGGCCACGGGTTGTAGGACGTGCTAAAAAAGAATGCGTCGCCCGGGTTGTCAACCGGACAGGCAAATTTACCGACGATTACTTTGAATTTATCCGTTCCAATTCCAGCATAGAGCTGAGGAATCGCTAAACCGTACTGTCCCTTTGACAGAGCCATGTAATCGAACCGGTTTCCAGATTGATAGAGTCGAGCGTCCGTGCCGTACAGGAAATCCGCCTGAACGATGAACTTCCAATCGCAGTCGAGTTTATACTCGCGGCTTCCAGCAGCGTAAAGTTCGTACAGATGGAATCCTGTGTTGTCAACGTTCAGATAGTTTGGGGAGTTGCCCTTGTCGCCGAAAGAGTCCCAACCGCCGGCAACGCCGTATTCCTGAACCCCACCGGTCGCGCCCCACTGGTTAGCCCAAAATCCGCTTTGAACGGTGAATTCCCAATTCCATTTGTCTTCGTCTTCCTCATCTTCCGCTTCAGGAAGTTCTACGACTGCAGGCGTTTCCGGGGCTTTCATGGCTGCTTCAGCCAGCGCTTGCGCCGAAAAAGACGAATCTGCATTTTCCTGTGCGCAGACTGGCGCCGCTAACAATACCGACACAATAAGAGCCAGCAGCTTTGTGAAACTCTTTTTCATAATAGGTCAAGTGCAAGCAAAAAGTAGACAGTCAGGTGCAAGCATAAAGTAGACACCCGATGACAACTTTTTCAAAAATGATATACTATCATTTTTTCATTATATTTTGTTTTTATCAAGGAATTATTCATGGTTAAAAAACAATTCCTCGATGGAACGTATGCGTCGCAAAATGGTCGAGCTGAACAGGCAAGGCTGGTCGCTGAGACGAATTGCTACGCGTTTCAACGTGTCAAAAGACACGGTTAAAAAGTGGATTGATCGAGCTGCTGGCAAGCGGCTTGATCGAGCAGATTTTTCTGATCATAGGAGTCAGAAAAAAACTGCTCACAATCGAATTCCTACGATGGTGGAAAATTGTATTATCAACACCCGGCTGGAACTCAAAAATCACAGCGCCTTAGGCGAATGCGGAGCGGAAGCGATTCATCGCGACATGAAAGCCGCTGGCTGTTGCCAGTTGCCTTCGGTCAGGACGATAAACAACGTACTCAAACGGAATGGATTGCTGGACAGCAACTTACGCATTCGATCTCCTGCCCCGCCTCCTGGTTGGTATATTCCCGAGGTTTGCACTCAAAGCGCTGAAATGGATTGCTTCGATTACATCGAAGACTTACGTTTAACAGGCGACCATGGTTTTGTATTCGTTTTGAATGCAATTTCACTTCATGGAAGTTTGGCAAATTCCTGGACTTGTCCACGTATGAGCGCGGAATTTACGGCATCATGCGTGTTGGAACACTGGAAGCAATATGGTCGTCCAGCTTACGTTCAGTTTGATAACGGAACCATTTTTAATGGTCCTCCAAAGCCAAATCAACTTGGACGTTTAACCCGTATGTGCCTTGAACTGGGTTCAACAGTTGTATTTACAGTTCCTCGCAATACAGGTCCGCAAGCGAAGATTGAACGGTTCAATCTTCAATGGCAAAAAAGTATTTGGAATCGTTTTACTTTTCCAAATATGAGCGCATTGGATTTTCAAATCCACGCATTTCTTGACGCTTATCGTCAAAAAAATGCAACAAAAATATCCAATGCCCCGGAACGATTTCCTGTTCCCGCTGATTGGCAGCCATCCTATCCAACGGACGTTTACGGTAAAGTAATTTTCCTTCGTCTAACGGATAATAATGGTAACGTTATTATCCTTGGACAAAGCTATCCAGTTGATCCTAATTGGACGCAGCGTCTGGTACGTTGTGAAGTTGATTTAACCGCAAACCAAATCAATATTTATCGTCTTCGACGCCGAGCGTTTGATGACCAACCGTTATTAAAAACAATTGAGTATGAATTTCCACGACGAAAATTCACTCCCATTTCAAGTTAATTAACAATAGTATACATAATTCAACCCTAAAAGTGCAAGCGAAAAGTCGACACCTGATGACAGTTTTAAAACACTCAACTGTCTACTTTATGCTTGCACTTGACCGCTAATTAATTATGTCTCAACAAACTCCGCAAGATATTATCGACGACGCAACAAAGCAGACGCTTGCTCATCTGAAGTACGCTCAGGTGTTTAACGCGCTTCTGTTGTTGTTGATATTTTGCGTGGGATATATAATCGTCTTTGCGGTTGTGGACGCCTGGGTTCTGCCGAAGGGGAACCAAACTCTGTTTAGAATTTTAGGTCTGAGCGTTTTTCTGATTGCAATTGTCTGGCAGTTGTGGCGAATCGTTCGGTTCTGGCTGGCGTTTCGGGTCAACCCTCTGTACGTCGCCAAGACGATTGAAGATTTGTCGCCCGGCATGAAAAATGCTCTCATCAACCTGACCTGTTTTAAGATGTCAGACGCGCCCCCGCCGGAAGCCGCAGTAAAGCTGGTCGAATTCCAGGCGGCGAGAACGATCTTGCGTTCGGACTTGGAATCCTCGACGGATAACGTCCGTCTTTTGCGATATTGCATTTTGCTTTTAGCGTTGATTGCCGCGATGGGATTGTATATTGTCCTGTCTCCCAAGAGCTTTTGGCAGTCGTCCGGGCGACTGTTCATGCCAACGGCGGCGATTGAGTCCCCGACCCGTGTTCGAATTCAAAAAGTCGAGCCGGGCGACGCCCAGATTCTCGTTGGGCGAAAGCTCAATATTTCTGCGGAAATCAAGGGGATTTCCAAGTCGGATACAGTTGAGGTCATTTGGAGTTCTGTCAGCGGGTCAAAGACGAACTGCCGGGCGGAGATGACTGTCGAACCGGGCGCGTACGCGTACACGTGTACTATTCCCGATGACGAAACCGGGGCGCAGGAGGATTTCACGTATTGCGTCAGCGTCGGCGACGCGGTTTCTCCGCAGTACAAAGTAACCGTCTTGCCGGAACCGAGTTTTTCTATCGAGCAGATTCAATACCAGTACCCGGAATACACGCGTCTGGAGCCGAAAACGCAGACGGATTCCGCCGAGATTCAGGCGCTGGAAGGAACGACGGTAACGATTCAAATCAAAACAAACCGGGCGGTCAAACAGGCGTACGTCAAAACGGAACCGGACAGCCGTTCGTACAGAATGAACGTTGACGATAAGACGAA
>JAZUMX010000353.1:0-5508 GCA_045603865.1 Thermoguttaceae bacterium | reverse complement strand
GGGAAAAACGCCTGCTTTTTAGTTTGCAGGCGCCAAGTTATCGGATGACTCGAATTTACTCACTGAGAAAAATCTCGCAAGTGTCGAAATTGATCTCCCAATGACCGTTTTCCGTTCCTTCCCATTGGTACTCCGCGCTGCGGTCAGACCACCACTTCTCAAACAACTTCTGCGTCTGAGCCATATCGGCAACAACGCGTTCGTAAAGGTCTTGATTGTTCGGGGGGACAACCAAAAAAAGCTCCTTGAGCGAGTTACGGCGTTCAAACAGTGCCTGAATTTCATCTCGCTGTTCAGGGGTAACTTTGCCTACCAGTTTCTTTTCAGCGCTCATCGACTTTTCCTCCTAGTATTTTTTATTAAAATCATCAAATTATTTCGTACCGTTCTCTTTAAGCGATTTTAAAATGGATTCAAGATTAGTGTTTTCAGCTGATCTCGCTCCCTTCTGTTTAAGCAGTTTAACAAAAGAGGAATCCGAAGGCAAGCGGATAAGAGTTAAATCAAGAATCGAATAGTAATCTACTTTTTCATACATAGTAGGTATGTGTCTACGTACTCGCTTAACTGCATTAACGTTTGCCCCTTTTTCTACTAACAACTCTGCAACTTCCCATTGGCGATTCTCGACCGCTTGAAGCAATGCCGTCATTCCAGTATGGTCACACCAAGGACCGCCTGTATCGTGGGAATAAAAATACTCTTCATCAATACGCGCGCCTGCCGAAAGAAGCTGGTTTACAATAGATTTGTATCCATTTGAAGCAGATTCCGTAAGAACAGGACGATTTGAGCTGTAATACTGCGTCTCGTACATATATCTCATGATTCGCGTATTCGGATCCGCTCCTTGTTTAAGAAGCTGCTCTACAGCTTTTTCATCTCCTTTCTCAACTGCTGCAATAAGCTGTTTGTTGACGTCCTCCTTTGAAGAGTTTTCCTCTCCAAAGGACTTCGTCGAACAAAATAGCAAAAACAGCAGTCCAAGTGCAAAGAATTTTTTAACATTCATCGACTTTTCCTCCTTTTTCGATAAACGGTTTGTTCTTTTTCATCAGTTCGTCAAACGGATCGAGATAGTCAATCTCGGGAATCTCAACCATATCCGTTAAGAACAGCGGTTCAATCAGGTCGCGGCTGGCGTTTCGTTCCAGATGAGAGCAGACGCACTGCTGACGAGACGGCGTGTTGACTTCCAGAGTCGTTTCCTTGTTGAGCCACACGCAGCGGCGACACTGCCAAGCGTCGCAGTTCTCGCAAATCGGCGCGTGGTCGAGCTTGTACAGTTGCTTGTTTTTAATCGGAAGCTCATGCGTTTTGAGTACTGTGTCGATATCGGCGATGAGGAAATCCTTGTTCTTATCGCGATAGTAGAAGCCGGGACAGACGTAAAAGTTCCCGTCGGGAGCGATTGTAACGTGTTTCACGCCGGCGTCGCAATGGTTTGGCTTATCCAGTTGAAGACGGTCAGTCAGGAGCGACAGTTCCAACGGTTTTTTCTCCTCGCGTTCCGGAAGCCATGCTTTGAGCTGATCCAATACCGCTTTATACGAATCGAATTCCGCTTCCGCCATTGATTCCATTTCCTTGACAAAAACGGTAATTCTGTCTGCGGAAAGAGAATGCGCTTCCAGCCAAGGCGGCAATTCCGCAAGATGGTCTTTGCTGATTCGCAAAATGAACATCTCGGTCTGGGCGGTGGAATCGTCCCACGTATCGGTTTCAAAATCGAAGACGTTAATCGTCTTGTCGTCCGCCGGGAAATTCGCCTTGCCGGATCGATAAATAACGTAATCGTTCCATTTGAGAATTTCTTTCTGCGCGTCGGTCAAACCGTCTTTACCCAGAATCAGGTTGAGAGACAGGTTCTCCGTCAGGGCGTAGAATGCGACTTTTTTGAGCGTCTCGTCGTCCATGACTTTCCGTTCAATTTCTCGCGTCTTGTAGTAGCAGAACGACGGCGCGTCAGAATCCATCAGAACAAACAGCGACTGCAATCCTTTACGGAGCTTTAAACTGATTACTCGTCTATCATTTTCGTCCGGAGGAACGAGCTTGTCGAGCTTGTTCCAGAGGTAATTATTCGCTCGCACTTGCGCTTTGTGCATCTTGCAGATGTACGTAGCCCGCTGATAAATGGTTTCCGTATCGGCACAGTCGTAGTTATTTCCCTGGCACCACGCGCAGCCGGACGCCACCTGACAATCAATGCATTCTTGCGGCGACTGTACGGTGCGATTAAGCGCCATAAATGGACGGAGACGATTCAGATTAACGCCCATGGCGGCGGAACCGGTAACAATTTCAGGTTTGTGTTCCAAAGAATATTGGACAAAGCGAGTGCAGGGATGAAAAACGCCTTTTGTATCAATAGACAGCATCTTTCCCGCTCCGCACCAGTTTTGGTTGTCTGTGAGTTCAAAACCAATAGTACGGTCAAAAAGCGTAGTGTTGAATTTCTTTTTGAACAACTCTTTTTCGACGATTTCGTCCGCCAGCTGAATGAGCTGATCCTGGAAAATATCGTCGTCGCCGTCTTCCCAAACGTCCTCAAAAACGCAGTTCATTGGAACGTTTTTAATTCCCAGATTCCACAGGTGAAGAATAGAATCTTTAACTAGTGGCAGATCCGCATGTCCGATTGTTGCTTTGGTTGAAGCTCCCAAGAATTGTTCCAGCCAGAGCGGAACTCGCTTGACGACTTCGTCGTAGGAACCGGTTCCGTCAATAAACACCCGCTGCATATTGTGTTTTTCAGGCGTGCCATCGACGGAAATGCCAATGCTTAAATGCGCCCCGTTTTTTTTGATGAATTCCTGTACGCGCGGGTCATCATACAGTAAGCCATTGGTAGCCAAACTGAATCGGTAACTGTTAAACCACGGATGGTTCAGTTCGAAAAGCCGCGTTTTGATATAATCGCAGATTTGATCCATCAGCTCAATTTCGAGGAAAGGCTCGCCGCCGATAAAATCCCAGACGACGCTGTCTTCTTTATAGATTTCTCTATGATCAAGGACGTAATCAATTCCCTCTTTGGCGATTTCAAACGTCATTTTTGAAACTGAGTTTTTACCGCACAAATAACAGTATTTGCAGCGAAGCTGACAGTCTTCCGTAAGAATAAAAGTAATGGAACGCGCCATGCCTTCATTCCACGCTTTGTTCTTTTCAGCTAATTCATAGGAATTCATCTGTGGATTATCCGTTTTATCTTGTGACATCATGTATCCCTGTATAAAAACAATTGAATGATATTTTTAATCTAAAATTGAGATTGAATTAGTCTTTCTTTGCAGTTCTCTGACAGGACGCGCTGCAAGAGTCTTGACATGCGCCAACGCAAGCTTCGCCGCAATCACCGCCACACATAGAATTACAAGAAAGAGCGCAACCTTCAGTACAAACATTTTGACAACGACCACACCCACCTGACATCGATTCTTTACATGAAATTGAGCAATCCAGCTTGCATATCGTTACTGGACGCTCCTCGTTCGGTTTTGCAACTGTTTCATTAGAAGTCATAGTTATAAATGGAACTGCAACTGCAACGCTGCCTGTAAGCTTACCAAGCTTTTTCATAAAAGCGCGGCGAGATTCTATTCTGTCTTGTGTCATTTGTTTATATTACAACAAATTTTTGTAAAAAATAAAAAACTTAATTAGTCAAGTAGGAATAAACAGCTAGTCAAGACGAGTTGCCCACATGCAAGAATACTTACAAGTTCCTTTACATTCCCAATCGCAGTGGTCACGACACAATCCAAAGCAAATGTTTCTACATGATTTCGAACACGCGTCACCACAATCATTCTTCGATGGTTCATCCATTTTTGACGTCGAAACGCCTTCGTTAGCTGTCATCGCAATAAACGGCGCCATAAGAACTAATGCACCGGCTTTTTTGCCAAACTTTTTCATAAAAGCGCGGCGAGACTCTATTTTGTCTTGAGACATAGTTATTGTGAAATAAAAAAGGCTCTTCCGGTAAGTTGGTACCTAGTGTTTCCGCAGGTCAGTCCGTTCACGGATTTGACGGATTAAACGGAGCGCGAAGCCGCGCGGGCGAGTGGACGAGGTTATGCTTCCGAAAAAGCCTTTTTGGACGCTACCCACGTCCAATCAGGAGCCGACCTCGTCGGTCGCCGATTTGTTAATTGACAACTCTAGCGCTCATTCGTGAATCTTTGAATTATAATCACGAAAAACACGAAAATCACGAAAAATAAGATTATAAAAAATCATTTCGTGTGTTTCGTGCATTTCGTGTTTAAAAAGCTTTTGAGTGGTCAAAACGCCCGCTTTTTAGCTAAAGTACCAACTTGTCGGATAAACAATAAAAAAAGGTTAAATCAATATTCAGTCTCATTTTAAAAGAATGAATTGATTACTGACATGGCATACGAAATGTTACATCACAAATCATCTTTTAAAAACAATCAATATTCCTGCGGCTTCTGTTGCAGGAATATTGAAACCAAGACTTTTGAGAAAGGATATTTCAATAGTCTTTTTGTTTTCAGTGGAATTGACAGCATACTCAATGATGAATAGTTTTCCAAAAACATCAGCAACGCTGACAATTCCTAACTTAAACAATTACATTTGTTTTTGACCGCAGCTCCAAGTGCAGGTGCCCATACACGATGATTTACAATTTTGACCGCAGCTCCAAGTGCAATCGTGACAAATCACTGTCGGGTTTTCTACACTCGGTTTGGCATTCGCAACATTGGAACCAGTAGCCATGAACGCGGCAGCGACTGCGGCAGCGCCGGCGAGCTTGCCGAGCTTCTTCATAAAAGCGCGGCGAGATTCAATTTTGTCTTGAGACATAATTTTTCTCCTGAATAAAACGTTTCGCGAAAGATGTAATACGACATAACCCTGTTTCGCGCCTGGATTATGCGATACAAACAACTTTGGAGAAAGCGCGCCTAAAATATTCCAAGAAAAAGGAAAAGGAGCGCTGACCCGCTGTTCCATTGCCAAAACACCCTAACCACAGGGAAACCGGACAATAAAACAGGATCAGCGCTCCAAATCCTATACGCATAATTATATTATAACGTTTTAGACAGGAGTGCATCACCTGATAAATCAACTCCGGTATGAACCTGCTTTCGCAGGGTGGTTATCTGTTTTGGAATTAATTTATTTCAATGACTCTGACTAACTTTCATTAATCAAATTATCTTTTTAATCATAATGGAGAAAAACTCCTTTTTTATTAGTATAACATACAATTTTAAAATTTGCAAGGGGGGGGAAGAAGAAAAATTATAAAATTTTGTATGCAAGCAAATTTTTCCCGCGAAGGTACATAAGATAGAAAGCTGAACCGCATCTCGAAGAGACGCCATTTCTATAACCGTCGACTTTAGTCTACGGACGGCGAAACGCTCTACACTCACCACTAATCGACCCCCCCCTTTTTCTTCATTGTTAATCTTTAAGTCCGTGGGTTAAACCCCACGGCTAGACATATTCAACCGCTAACGCGGT
>JAZUMX010000352.1:0-2375 GCA_045603865.1 Thermoguttaceae bacterium | reverse complement strand
TATTGTACCACGGGAGCGAATTCGTGATGCTGTACAGACGTCCGAAAAAGTAACCGGTCAAGTTGAACGTCTCTTCGCGTCCCAGATTGCGGGAAAAGAACTCGCATATTCCGCCAGCCGGATTAAACCACAGCGGCGGATTGACGACGTAAAACGTCAGCGCAGCTACAGCAAAACCTGTCAGCAAATAGAAGAACAGTTTACGATTTCTATGAAATATCCAGACAGCGGCAAAGCAGGGGATCGCCAGCCAGCCTGTGAATTTGGAAGCCATCGCAAATCCCAGAAAGACGCCAAACAGAATCGCGTGTCGAGGCGACTGCGGTTTATCGTCTTCTGTAAAGAATACCCACGTCAAAACCCAGCAGGACGTCAGTATCGAGTCGTTGACAGCAAAATGAGCGTGACAGTATAACCGGGGAATCAATATCATGCTCGTTGCCGCAATCAAAGCAGGTGCGACGCTTGTTGGATACCGCCGAAGCAGTTTTCCAAACACTGCAGCAATCGCCAGGGCGTAAAAGAACAAAAAGAACGTTCGCCAGTTGACGCCTGGAACGAATCGCCCTGCAACGTCGCCAGAAGCCGCCAGAAGCCCGTAAAAAGCCGGGTGTCCTTCTGAATATGTAATGTACGGCAAAGAGTCGGCGGTTGGCTTCGCGGATGCTGGCGCGTCTTTTAGCCCCAGACAGCGTTCAATCTGTTCCGCCCGCCAAAACGAATCGCCTTCGTCCCAGCACATCGGAACCATTTTACTGGTTGCGTTGAGCAGAACAAAGGCGATTAAAAAAATGATTATTGATGAGGCGATACGACTCATTTAGGGAGTAGGGAATAGGGAGTAGGGAATAGGATTCAAATCGCTAAGACGAAATGTTTTCAATCTATTCCCTACAACTTCTGTTTAGTCTTCCCAACCGTAGGTGTTGAGAACGAAATCTCTGGCGCTGTTGGCGTTGGAAACCGTCTTCGTACCGGCGTTGGTCGCAACCGCTTCAACCAGACCGAAGTTGGAGACCTTACGGGTCATGCCGAGGTCGGCAGATTCAATCTGCGCCCAGTCCGTTCCAGTTGACAGGACGTCGTCCACAGCGGAGTCGTACATGCGAGCAACGTCGTTTCCGCCGTTGACGCTGGCAACGTTGACCGTTGTGTATCCGTAGACCTTGTTGCTGTAGGACTTGCCGGACATCGCCGTGTAGGTCGAGGTCGAAACCAAGACGTCGTTGCCAACCGAGTCGTACATGAACGCCTTGCTTCCAGCCGTGGTCGCGTACGCCTGAACCGTCTTGAATCCGGTCGCCGAATTGCTGTACGTCTTCTTCGCGTCGAAGATGGTTGTCGAGTACGCTTGCGCGTAGAGGTAGTTGACATCGGAGGTGTCGTAAATCTTCGCGATGTCGTCGCCGCTGGTCGAGTAAGCGTTGACAAACTTGACGTTCTTAACAACGTTGAGGTAATTGGCGCCCTTCATCTGGACGTTGTTCTTGTACATGGTTACAAGATCGTCGCCTTCGGAGTCGTACATCGCCGCGCTGACTTCGTGTCCAGCGCCGTCAAATTCGACGTTGGAGAATCCCTGCGCGGTAATCGTCTTTTCGACGCCTGTGAAGACCAGCTGCGTCGGGCTGACGACCAGTTCGCCGTCTTCCTGAGCCGAGATGCGAATTCTCGCCGAAGAGCTGGCTGCGTTCGCTTCCGGATTGCTGAATCCGTAGGCTTCCTGATAGAAGGTGTTCTCCTTGTCGGTATTGACAATCGGATCAACTGTGAAGTCGATTGTGCCAGTAACGTAGTTGAACACAACTTCGTCGTCAGTATTGGACGCGTAAGCGGACAGGTTCTTGAATCCCAGAGCCTTGCGATACACGCCGCCAGTCAGGTCGGAAATGACCAGGTCATTGCGGGTGAATTCCGCCTTGGACGAGCGTCCTTCAACCGTGTACATTTCAACAGTGTCGTTCTGAGCGGTTTCACCGTAGCACATAACAACGGCTGTCGAATCGATGTTGGTTACATTGTAGTAAACCGTTCCATCTTCAGCGCTGGAAACCGTCGCGCTGGCGTTACCGACCTGGAACAGGTCTTCGGCATTGGAGCCGAGAAGCGTAATCTTGTCGGTTCCGCCCTTGGTATTGACGTCCATATACGCCATGCCGGAGACGTTGACGTTAAGTCCGTTGGAGTAGATGAATCCCTTGTTCTGATAGAGCTTGTAGATTTCTTCTCCGCTGTCCAGACCGGTGAACTTGAACGTACTGTCGCCAGCCGAATTGGAAATCTTGACCAGATCGAAGGCGCTGACGTTCATCACATTCTCGGTATCAACCCACGTCAGTTTGTTAGACGCAAACTTCGCGTACTTGGTTACGCCG
>JAZUMX010000351.1:0-12602 GCA_045603865.1 Thermoguttaceae bacterium | reverse complement strand
CGGCGATTTGTTCGTAGCCGTCCTTCTTCGCCCGGCTGGCGAAATACGTGTACTTGTTGCGCGCCATGGACTCGCCGGCAAAGGCGTATTCCAGATTCGCTTCCGTCTTGCTTCCCTTGAGGCTCGGGGCGGCGTTCGGCGCGTCTGCCGTTTCCTTGACGAATTCGCTTCCAGCATGCTTGCACCACGGACAGACAAAATCGTCCGGCATCGTTTCACCTTCGTAGACGTAACCGCAGACCGGGCAGACCCAGCGCGTTTTTGTTGCCTTTTTCGGAGCCGGCTTGATGTGTTCCTGATAGTACGTGTACGTAGCCGTCGGAACGGTTGAAAGAACTTGAGCGTCTTCGACGTCGGCAAAGAACATCAAATGCGTTCCCAGGTCGACGGTCTGGAAAACCTTGCAGCAAAAGACCGAGTTGGCAGCGTCTTCAACCGCCAAAATGCCGTTTGCCTTGCGCGGAGCGGGGAAGTCGGCGAACTTGTCTGCTGTCTTGCCGCTTTGGAATCCAAAGCGTTTGAACAGGTCAAAGGACGCGCTTTGCGAAATAATCGAGACGTTGAACGCGCCGGTGCGTTCGATCATGCCGGTGGTGTAGTTGCTCTTGTTGAGCGTAACGCTGACGCGGCAGGGGTCGCCGGTAACCTGAATAAACGTGTTGGAAATGCAGCCGTTGTCTTTGCCGTTTTCCTGCGCTGTTACAACGTACAGCCCGTACCCGATCTTAAATAACGCTTTGGTATCCATGAATTGCCTCCAAAGTTAAATGTGAATTGTTTTAGAAAACTTTATTGTATTATACACGAAGTTTGAGAAAATGGAAGACGCCTGAACAAACTATAATGTATTATCTCAGCAAACGTATGAGAGTTAAAACTTTCTAAAAAATAACCCGCGCCAAAAGACGCGGGCAAGATAACCGAGAAAGGAATATGCGCCAGGGAAAAACGCTTCCGGCTTGAACGAATTCCGCTTTTTATTTGTGAATCTCCGTTCCGATGCCGGTGTTTGTATAGATTTCCAACAAAAGAGAATGTCGAACGCCGCCGTCGATAATATGAACCTGTTTGACGCCTTTGTTGACCGTGTCAATACACGCCTGAAGTTTGGGAATCATGCCGGCGTCGACCACGTGTTCGTCAATGAGCGCCTGCGCTTCTTTGGAACTGAGCGAATTGATTAACGTTGCCGGATCGTGTTTGTCACGTCGAACGCCGTTGATGTCCGTCAGGAAAATGAGCTTGTCAGCCCGAAGTCTTTGAGCGACTATGTTCGCGGCGGAGTCTGCATTGACGTTGAGCTTTCCGCCGGAATTGGATTCGTCGTCCATCGCCATCGACGGAATAACCGGGATAACGTTTTTATATTCAACCAGGTATCGAATGTAGTCTTCGTCAATGCGGGTAACCTCTCCGACGCTGCCCAGGTCAAGCAGTTTGCCGTCGTCGCCAAACAGTTTGAGTTTCCGACCAAACAGAACGTTGTGAGTGCGGAAATTGAGCGGTTCCGCATGCCCGCCAAGAATGGTAATCTGATCAGCCAGCTGTTCGTTCAGCTCGCGTCCAAGAGTTTTTTCAACAATAGACAGCGTCTGATCGTCTGTGTAACGTCTTCCCTGAACCCAAACCGGTTTAATTCCCGCTTCCGCCATAGCGCGATTGATGGTCGGACCTCCGCCGTGAACGATAATCGGACGCATGCCGACCGTTTCCATAAAAATGACGTCCAAAAGCAGTCGCGACATGGCAACGGGATTTGTCATGACCGATCCGCCCAGTTTAATAACGGTGAATTTATTGCGGAATTCTCGAATCCATTGTAACGCTTCCAGTAGCGTGTTGGCTTTTTCGATGGCTTGCTGCATCATAGCGGCTAATCTCCTGACGTTAGGAATTAAACAGGAAACAAAAGCGAAAATTCAATCTTAATATCCGTGGCAGGGACGCGTTTGAACCAGTAAAAGCTTTTGCTGTTGTATTGGGTTCTATTATTATCGAAATAAATAAAATGAAAATGGGCGTCAGGGCGAAAAATCCAGAAAATTTCAAAGAAACGCCTTGATTTTTTGGAATATAGATAAAATTTTCAATTTTGAGAATTTCGTAATGAAAAAATTTTCGAGAAAAAAGCAAAAATTTTTAGAAAATCGCGTAAGCGCTTATTGACAACAAAGGGGAAAAGCGCTAAAACACTTTCATTGGGTGCAAGATTGCTTGCAATTGTAAACAAAAACAAATTTTTCGTATTTGAAACGTTTAAATAAATGCTAATCAACATAAGTCAAGCTTGTTTTTGTAAAATAAAAATCGTTTTGTAAAATTTATTTGCATTGGATTAAAGACCGCAAAGGTATTTGACGATAAATCAAGTACAAACAAGTTAAAGAACTTTTTAAGATTGTTCGCGCTTCCTCCAAAGAATCACTCCCCCGATTTTTTAGTCCTCGTTTTAATTGTGATTCCAACAAAAACCAACGCTGGCGATTTCCAAATTTCCTTGACGTTCTTTGCTCAAATCGCCATGACGCGGCGCAGACGCGGCGTCCACTGCGCGCCTGCGACTGACAAAACAAGACCTTTTCATCAACTCGTTTACAACAAACATATTCCCAGAATTCCATGATCCCGGAAATCGCATGAACAACCGCGTTTAGCAGATTTCCTTAAAAGCGCTCTCCATAGAGCGCGAATAAAACATCCGCGCTTCCAGCTCAAAAAAGAGTTTTCGCCTTCCGTCCCCAGAACGCGTCAAAAAGGAAGCAATACAATGCAATCAATGCGTTTTCCATTGTGCAGCCCCAATGCGCGACAGAAAACGCTCTCCTCAACGAGAAGTTGATTGGCGCTTTTCTTTCTCGGTATCCGTTTCCCAACGGCGTCGTCGAGGGAGAAAATCCCTCGGCGGCGCCGGTTCTTAAGGAATGCTGACGTTATCAGAAAAGCGTTTATGGTTTCGGCAAAAATTCGGACGTTAAGTTTGAATAAAACTTAACCAACGGTTTTGCATAAAGATAGGGTTAGGGTAATTGCGTTGGGACAAGGTCGGGGCTTGGACGAGTTGGAAACAATTCGTTCAACCCCGTCCTTTCCTTTTCCTCGCCCCGCATGAGCCGTCCTTTTCACGTATTAATTCCCCCTGCCTGAAAGGTATTTTTATGAGTTCTGTTGCCTGTAACAATCAATTCAATCTTGTCCTGGACGTTCAGGATAAAAACCCTCAATGTTTTCTGTCTGATTCCGATCAAATGAGACGGCTGTTAGTCAATCTGGTTCAAAGCGCAATACGCTATTCTTCTGAACAGATTGTTCAAATTTCCGTTCGCATTCAGGAAAACAAATCCGGCATGAAACGCCTCGAACTGAATCGTTCAGAAAGCGTTTGGGCGGCGGATTCCGGCGCTGAGAATCCAGAGCCAATTAATCAGACGTTTTGTTCGGCTATTCCTACAGTGAAACCTGTTTCCGTCGAGTTGAAACGCTATGAATTTCCTCCCTGTACGATTTTGATTGTTGACGACTTGGGCGAAACGCATCTGGCTTTGGCGCAAATACTAAAACCATATCACTTCGGCTGGATTCATATTTACAACGTTGACGAAACGCTTGATAACGTCCAGCGATATTTTCCCGACCTGATTTTGATGGACGTTTGTTTTCCCGGTTCCCGACAAACGCAAATCGTTCGACAGGTTCGCCAGTGGGAACAAACGCTTTATCAAGCGGCAAAAGCGACAAAACAAAATAAAGGAAACAAATCGCTTCCCGCTGCTGGAAACATCCCGATAATCGCGTTTTCTTCATACGTCGATTCCGCTCAAGACAACCTGCTTTTGGATTCCGGCTGCAGCGACATCCTTCATAAGCCGCTGTCTCCGGAGGCGTTGGTAACGATGTTGGCAAAATGGCTTGCCGCCTGGGAAGTTCAGGAAGAAGACAACGTCATCGACGTTTTATCTGATTCTGCCCTGTCTTTATGGGAATCCCAACGCCAGGTTTGGAAAACCACATGCGAGCGCATGTCGAAAGGGATGTCGTTTTCAGAAGTTGAGAGTTTCTCAAACGAGGTACGTCAATTTGGCGAACAGATTCATTCTTCAGTCCTTCTCCAATGGGCAGAGCGGCTTCTCTTCGCGGTCAAAAACTGCGACCTGACAAAAATGAAAAAAATGCTGCTGCAATTCTGCGATTTGTCAATCGGATAACAGGGAGTAGGGAATAGGGAGTAGGGAATAGGAGAATCTTCACTACTGCCTACTGCCTATTGCCTAATTCTCCCCATTTTCCTCTTGACATTCATGGCTGTTGGAGTATATTGATAGTCTAAAGAAAGCGTTTCGTTTTGTTTTTCAAGGAAAGCAGTTTTCCTTGAAACGAAGCCTGATTGTCAGCAGTCCCCTCGCTACGCCATGAAACTTCCTGTCGGTCAACGAAAATCGTCGTTCGAGATGAATATGACGCCTATGATTGACGTCATTTTTCAGCTGCTGATATTCTTTCTGTGTACGTCAAACTTTATTCAGCCGGAATGGCTTTTATCGACAAATCTGTCTTTACCGGGCGCGGTAAAATCGCCTGACGCCATTCCTCCCGAGCTGCTCGACCTGGACGAAGCGGTTATTGAACTCCGTTCCGACGGAAAGCTCTACTGGCTCATTGCGGACGTTCGATACGATTCTTTGGAGTCTGTCGGAGCAACGCTCAAAGCTCTGTCTGAAGCAAAGTCTGATTTGCCGGTTCTGCTGGATGTTGGTCCGGAGATTCCGTTAGGCGACGTAATCGACATTTACGACTTGTGTCGTCTTTGCGGGCTGACTAAAGTTCAGTTCGCCGCAGAAATAAGCGATTTTGATAATACGTCAAATGATTAAAGATATTCCTGTTGTTACCACGCCGTACGATTGGCTGCATACTGTAGAAGAATCCGATTTGGATCAGAACAAACACGTCAACAACGTCGTTTACGTCAAATGGATGGAAACCGTCGCCATTAAAAATTCCTCTTCCTGGGGGTTGACGCCGGAATTCTATCTGAATCTTGGCGCAACCTGGGTCGCCCGCCGACACACAATTGAATATCTTCATCAAGCGTTTTTGGGCGACAAATTGATTATCCGCACCTGGATTTCTGAAATTAAAAGGGTTTCCAGCGTCAGAAGCTACGAAGTCATTCGCCTTGAAGACAAGTTGACCATTGCAACCGGGGAAACGCTTTGGGCGTTTGTCAACATCTCCGACGGCCGCCCCACACGAATTCTCCCGGAAGTTATGGCGGCAATCGAGAGAGCTAAAGTCAAAGAGGGTTAAAATATACCGGTTGTATCGATATTTAACAATTGAACTCTAAATTCTTCTTATATTTTTTAAAATCGTCGATATTAGATAGCGCGGAATTGTTTCTCCGTTTTCTGGCGGTCATGTTCAGACGCGTTGTTTGGTCATGGCTCCAGAGTCAAATTTTCTCCCCTCAGCTTTCCCAATATGGGCATCGTTAAATCATTTTGTTCTTTTGCAGAACGCCTTGGCGGCGCGGTAATGGATAAAGTTTGCCGAATCGGCGAATTTGGGTATTTTATCGCCCAAATGCTCCGCTGGCTAACGACGCGTTTACCGTGCAAAGGGACAATATTGCCCTGTTTTTATCAAATCGGGGTTCAAAGCTTGCCGGTTGTCGCCCTGACCGGGACGTTTATCGGCATGGTTTTGGCGGTTCAGAGCTATACCCAGCTCAAATCCTTGGGCATGGAAACCCGTATGGGCGCTTTGATTAACATGTCGCTTGTTCGGGAGTTGGGTCCGGTTTTGGCGGCAACAATGCTCGCAGGTCGAATTGGGTCGTCAATGGCGGCGGAACTGGGAACGATGCGCGTTACAGAACAAATCGACGCTCTCACCTGCATGGGAACCAACCCGATTCATTACCTGGTCGTTCCAAGGTTTTTGGGCTGTTTTCTCCTGATTCCCATTTTGGCGCTCATGGCGGACTTTATGGGCATCGTCGGCGGAGCGTTTTATAGCGTATACTTACTAGGGATAGATTCCCATTATTATGTATCCAATTCGCAGTCGTTTGTAGGGCTTTTTGATATATCGTCCGGTATTTTCAAGAGCTTTTTCTTCGGCGGAGCGATTGGTGTTATCAGTTGCTATCGCGGCTTTAACTGTCGAGCTGGCGCAGAAGGCGTTGGCCGCGCCGCTACGGAAGCGTTTGTCAATTCGTTTGTTGCAATTTTACTGCTGGACTTGCTCATAGGCATTTTCCTGGAAGCCTTGTACAGCATGATTTGGGCAGGCAACGCCAAATTGTTTTAGAGGATAGGAAGTTATTCCACTCCCTATTCCCTACTCCCCATTCCCTAAACATGACCCCAATTATTTCCCTCAAAGACGTTTGGATGATCTTTGGTCGTCAAACAACGTTGAAGAATTTAAGCTTTGACGTGTCGCGGGGGCAGTGTTTGGCTGTCGTGGGAGAAAGCGGATGCGGAAAGACGGTTTTATTGAAACTTCTCATCCGTCTTTTGCGTCCAACAAAAGGCTCCGTCTGGTTTGACGGCGTCGATTTATCGACGTACGACGCCCTGGAAATGGCGGCTGTTCGACGTCGATACGGGTTCGTTTTCCAGATGGCGGCTCTGTTTGACAGTATGAACATCGAGCAGAACGTCGCCTTTCCCCTGCTTCAAGAGGGGAAACTGCCCATCAGCGACATTCGGGATAAAGTCGTTGAACAAATCCGGGCGGTTGGACTGACGGAAACTGTTTTGAAGAAAAAACCGGCGGAGCTGTCCGGCGGAATGAGAAAGCGCGTCGGGCTTGCCAGAGCTTTAATGCTCGATCCGGAACTGATTTTGTACGACGAACCGACCACCGGTCTGGACCCAATTATGAGCGCGGTTATCAATGAGTTAATCAGCGCCGCTCAAAATGAAAGAAACGTTACCAGCGTCGTGGTTACGCATGACATGACCACAGTTCGGCATTGCGCCGATCGGGTTATAATGCTTTTTCCCAATGCGCTGCTTGGAAAAGACGAACCTCAAAAAATTTTTGACGGTACGCCCTCAGAAATGGAACATTCCGACGATCCGCGCGTAAAACAGTTTATACGCGGAGAAGTTGGAGAAAGATTATATATGAATAATTAGAGCCAAATGGACGATTCAAACGAAACGACCGGAATGAAATTCCGACTCGGACTGATGATTATATTCGGTTTTGTGATTTTGGTAACGCTAATCGTGATCTTTTCCGATTGGCAATCCATTTTCGCCGGAAACAGATATAAAGTAAACGTTTTGTTTCCTAACGCGCCAGGCGTTAAGGAAAACACGCCCATTATGCAGAGCGGAATTCTGATTGGACGAGTTCGGAAAGTTGAACTTGTCGAACAGGGCGCGATGGTAACCGCTTTCATTGAAACGCAGTATAAACTCTACGACAATCAGACGTTTCGTCTTACGCTCAATATTCTCGGCGACGCCGAACTAAACGTTTTGCAGCAAACCCCGCGAACGGCGGATACAAAACAGGTTAAACCAGGTGAAGTCCTCCAGGGATACATGGCTCCCAGCATGCTCCAAATGGCAACGGATATGCAAACCAATATTGTTGCAGCAATTGATTCCATTACCGATACCAGTCAAAAGCTCAACAGAATCCTCACCAATTTGGACGACGTTTTTATGGAAAATAAAGACGACATGAAAGGAATGGTCAGCCAGCTTCGGGATTTGGCTCTACAAACTCGCGAGCTGATTGCCAAAACCAATGAGATGCTTTCAGACCCCGATGTTCAGGCGGGAATCCACGATTCTATCGTTGCCCTCCCTCAAACGATCAGCAACGCCAAAGAGGTTTTCGCCGAATTCAAAACGACAGCTCGTAAAGTCAACGGGCTGGCAGATTCGTTTGATACGATAATTCAAAATTCCGGCGAAACGCTGGACGTTATCAACCAGGTTGCCAAAAAGACGGATCAGAGTTTAGGCGACTTAAACAACATCACCGGAACGATTTCTGACCGAAAAGGAATTTGGATGGAAAAGATTAGCCGCTCTCTGGACAATCTCGACAACGCCCTGCTGCAAATCAGCGAATTTACAACGACTCTGAACAGTACGGACGGAACAATTGGACGTTTAGCCAACGATCCGACTCTTTACGAAAAAATCGAATCAACGATTGACGAAATTCGAGACTTAAAACGTCAGCTTGAACCGGTTGTGTCAAACGCTCAAGTCTTTTCAGATAAAATCGCCCGCCATCCGGAACAGTTGGGCGTTGCTGGAGCGCTGCGCCGCAATGGCGGCGGAGCTAAAGGCGTCCCGCCGATTCCTTCCGATTTACAAAACGAATTCCAACGATTCCGCGCAGAAAACGGCGGCTATACAACCGATATCAATGGCAGCGTATACGGTCCGACTTACCAACAGCCGTCAACCCAATGGCAACCCGCCAGCGCGTACTAAAAGAGAACGTCAACGCCGCTAATCCAACCGGTGTATAACGCTTTTTACAACGCCCCAGATTTCCAACTCTGTTTCTTCTGAGAATTTAAGCGTCGGATAGCGGCGGTTTTCCGGACGAAGTTCAACGTATGAGCCGTGAATAATCAGCCGCTTTACGGTGAACTCCCCGTCGACAACGGCAATAACGACGTCGCCGCTGACCGGCTGTTGGCTTCTATCGACAATCAGCAGGTCGTCTTGATGGATTCCCGCTCCGATCATGCTGTCGCCGCCAGCGCGAACAAAGAACGTTGCGGCGGGGTTATCTATGAGATACGAGTTCAGATTGAGCGGCTGATCCATAAAATCTTCCGCCGGCGAGGGAAATCCCGCCTGAACGCGAGACAGCGCCAGCGGAAACGCCCTCTGATTGGGGTCAGGGCGAGTCAGGGCGGACGCAACCGGAGCGGCAGAATCCTTTAAAAATTGGAATCGGCTCTCAACGACGCGGCTGCGAATCTGTCGGCAGGAAGGGGAAGACGTCTTTTTCATTTTGCTGTATTATACCAGCTTTGTCTTCCTGATTCAAGGCGGGGAGGGCAAGAATTACAATTTTCTTCTCCCGGCGCCTTGACAAATATCAACGATAATGGATAATATTATTAAAATAATATGGAATGGGGAATAGTTTTTCGCCGTCTGCGAACGAGAGCCCCTTCCTCTCCAATATACACCCTGTTTCCTTTAACCTTAACGGAGAATTCAATGGCAACTGGATTTGGAATCATTGGCTGCGGCATGATCGCCAATTTTCACGCAAAGGCGATTGCGTCCCTGAGAAACGCGAAGCTCGTTGCGTGCTATGACACAATCCCGGCGGCGGCTGACCGCCTAGCGGCCCAAACGGGCTGCAAGGCGTACTACGACCTGGACGAAATGCTCAAAGACCCCGGCGTTGAAGTCGTTACAATTGGGACGCCGTCTGGTGCGCACCGCGACCCGGCTGTCAAAGCGGCGCGAGCTGGCAAGCACGTCATCGTCGAAAAGCCGCTGGAAATCACGCTCA
This sequence comes from Thermoguttaceae bacterium, assembly GCA_045603865.1. Lineage (GTDB taxonomy): Bacteria > Planctomycetota > Planctomycetia > Pirellulales > Thermoguttaceae > RUG11551. Next base: position 3,089 of record JAZUMX010000351.1, on the reverse strand, counting down.
AAAAATGTGACGAAATCATAGCCGAATGCGAAAAGGCGGGCGTCGTTCTGGGAACGATTTTCCCATCCCGATTCCACGATTCGAGCGTTCAGATGAAAAAAGCAATTGACGCCGGACGGTTCGGCAAGCTGACCATGGGCGACGCCTACGTCAAATGGTTCCGTCCGCAAAAGTATTACGATTCCGGCGCGTGGCGCGGAACGTGGGCGCTCGACGGCGGCGGCGCGCTGATGAATCAGGCGATCCATTCCGTCGACCTGCTTTGCTGGCTCATGGGTCCGGTTGTCGAGATTCGCGCCCAGTGGGGTCTGCGCGACCACGTTAATATTGAAGTTGAAAACACCGCTGTTGCGACGCTGCGATTCGCCAGCGGCGCGCTGGGCGTTATCGAAGCAACGACCGCGGCGTATCCCGGCTCCCTAAAGAAAATCGACATCTCCGGTTCAGCAGGCTCCGCTACGCTGGAAGAGGAAGACCTGATTCGCTGGGAGTTTGCCAAGTCCAAGGCATGTGACAAAGCAATTCTCGAAGGCATGGCGTCCAAAAAGAGCACAGGCGGCGGCGCTGCCGACCCGGCGGCAATCGGATTCCAGGGACACGCCAAGCTGTTCGCCGACGTCCTCAAAGCAATCAAAACCGGCGGCAAACCCGCTATTGACGGCATTGAAGGCCGCCGCGCTACAGAAGTCATCCTCGGCATTTACCAGTCTGCTGAAACCGGCAAGCCCGTTCAGCTCCCGCTGGTCAAAGACCCGGTAATCAAAGCAAGAAAGAACGGAAAGGTATCCCAATAATAACCAATACCCATCGTTGATCGCTTGCGTTAATTACTAATTACTCATTACTAATTACTAATTGACATGACGTCGTTATTTTCAGAATCCGAATCGGAAAATCGGGCGAAGGCTCTGCCGCTGGCGGCGAGAATGCGTCCGAGAACTCTGGCAGAATTTGTCGGTCAGGAGTCTTTCCTGGGAGAGGGAAAGCTCTTGCGCCGATTGATTCTGGCGGACAGGGTCGGTTCTGTCATTTTTTTCGGTCCTCCAGGCACGGGAAAAACGACGTTGGCGCAGCTGCTGGCGACGGAAACGAACTGTCACTTTCAGCAGATTTCCGCTGTTACATCCGGGGCGAAAGAACTCCGCGACGTCCTCTCGCACGCCTACGATTTGCTCAGCCAAACCGGGAAGCGGACGCTGCTGTTTGTAGACGAAATCCACCGGTTCAACAAATCCCAGCAGGACATTCTTCTTCCTGACGTTGAAAACGGAATTGTTACGCTCGTCGGCGCGACGACGGAAAACCCGTACTTTACGGTCAACAACGCTCTGCTCAGCCGAAGCCGAATCTTCCAGTTCCAGCCGCTGACGAATGAAGACATCAAAACGATTCTTCAGCGAGCGATTGAAGACAAAGAACGCGGTCTGGGAAATTGGAACATCCATCTTCACGACGACGCTGCGGACTTTCTGGCGGAGCTGTCCGAGGGAGACGCCCGCCGGGCGTTGTCTGCGCTGGAAATCGGCGTCCTGTCAACCATGACAGACCCGATCGAGTTCACGCGGGAACTGGCGGCGGAATCCATGCAGAAAAAAGCCGTTCAGTACGACCGCGATGGGGATCAGCATTACGACACCATTTCCGCCTTGATTAAATCCGTTCGCGGGTCAGACGCTGACGCGGCAATTTACTGGCTGGCGAAGATGCTCGAAGGCGGCGAGGATTTTCGATTCCTCACGCGTCGTCTGATTATTCTCGCCAGCGAAGACATCGGCAACGCCGACCCGTACGCTCTGCAAATGGCGGTCGCCTGCTCGCAAGCCTGCGAACAGATCGGGCTGCCGGAAGCTCAGCTCGTTTTGGCACAGACGACCATTTATCTGGCGTTAGCGCCCAAATCCAATTCCGCCACGATGGCAATTGGCGCTGCAAGAGACGACGTTCGCAACGGCAGAACGATTCCCGTTCCCCGTCACTTGCGCGACGGTCATTACAGCGGCGCAAAGAAGATGGGCAACGCGGTTGGATACAAGTACGCTCACAACTCGCCCGACGGCATCGCTCAACAGGACTATTTGGGCGTTGACAGAGAGTACTATATTCCCACAGACCGCGGATACGAAAAGCAGATGGCGGCGCGGCTGGAATTTATCAAAAAGAAATTGAAAGGGGAGGAATAACCATGGCTGAACAGTTTGACCCGTATTATCAGTGGTTGGGCATTCCTCAAGATGAACGACCGATAAATAAATATCGTCTGCTTGCTCTGCAGCTGTTTGAATCCGACGAAGACGTTATCGCCAACGCCGCCGACCGTCAGATGGCGTTTATTCGCACCTTTCAAAACGGAGCGCATTCTGCTGAGTCGCAAGCGCTGCTCAACGAGCTATCCAGCGCCCGGGTTACACTGCTCAACAAAGATTTAAAAGCGGAATACGACCAGCAGCTTCGCCAGACGCTGAGCGCTCGAGAAATGCGCTCAACGCCCCCGCCGGCTCCGCCAGCTCCGGGACAAAACACCGCTTTGCCCGTCCCGCCGTTAGATCCATCTGTCGGCAGACAAACCGCGCCGCCTGCCCCCCCGGCTCCGCCGCTGGTTCAGCCGCCGGTACAGAAACTGGCAAGCTTTGATTTTTCCAGAACCGACAAGTCCAAAGAGAAAAAGAGCAAACGTAAAACGGCAAAATCCAGAATCCTGAGAATTATCGCGGTTTTCCTGGTTTTGGTTATTTCCGCGATTCTTTACTTCGCCATTTCCGGAACGCCCATTCCGTATTCGCCCAAAAACGAAACCATAATAAAAGTCTTGAACGTCTTGCATATCAAGTACAAGACTCCCGATGTCGTAACGCCAGACGCTGCAAATTAACCCAGTTCCACGGATGGCGTTCGCTGAGAATTGCGATTGGACGCCATCCGCCGAGTTTCTAAATGCGCGCTTCGCCCCTTTATTTTTTTCTCTATTTATTGCTCTTCCCCTGTTTTCCAAAATACGCTATTCTCCCACAAGAAAAAATGAGAACAGGGCGACTCTGATACGCTCTTACATTTGCAATCCTAGTTAATATGGAAAAGATTACCCTCCAAAC
>JAZUMX010000350.1:0-1592 GCA_045603865.1 Thermoguttaceae bacterium | reverse complement strand
GTTCTCAACTTCTCCGTTTTGGACGGCTGGTGGGCGGAAGCCTACAACGGCGTCAACGGATTCGCTATCGGCAACGGTCGAGCGCACCGAACGGACGACAGCATTACAGACGCCCGCGACGCGGCTTCCCTTCGCAAGACGCTGGAAGAGGAGATTATTCCTCTGTTCTACGACCGCGACGAAGACGGCGTTCCGCTGGCGTGGGTGGAACGCATGAAGAACTCCATCGCCTCGTTGGCATGGCGATTCAGCGCTCACCGCATGGTTGTCGACTACGTTACAAAATGCTATCTTCCCGCCGCCGGAAACGTTACCTGCGACATGAACAGAAGATAAAACAAGACAACTCTGAGAACAGAAAAAAGGCGCGAAGCATTGATTTGCTTTGCGCCTTTTGTGTTTCAATTGCTAATTGCAAATTATCCCAAGTACGCCTTTTGCGTTCGGAGCAGATCGCGGACGGCGGGGATGTCAACGTTGCGAATGTAGTCGACGTTGGTTTTGACCGCAACGGCGGCGGCGCATCCGGCGGCGTGTCCGCTAACCCAGCAAGTCGGAATGACGCGGATGTCGTCCGACATGCGGTGTTCGCCGGAAAGGCTTCTTCCCGCTGTGATAATATTCTCGACGTTAAGCGGCAGCATAGAGCCGAAGGGAATTTCCCAACGTTGGTGATTGGCGTTCCACGAACCGGAAAAGGCGAGGAAATCGTCAAAATGTTGATTGGTTTCCATGCCGTGGTAAGTTACTGTTTCGACGCCGTCGATAACGCGGGTGATTCTCACGCCCATCTGCGGAGCGGTTTGAGCCAAAAAGACTTTGTCCGTCCCCGGCTGTTTTTTGAGATTGAGATAATTCTGCCAGATGTGCTTTCGGTGCGCCAGTTCCAGACGAGTCAGCTCTTTGACGTCAACGCCGTTGGACTGCGGTCCGGACATGTTGACCCAGTTCAGACCGGGAACAGGCGTTCTGTCGCCCAGCCCTCGTAGCGGCGGCTGACCCTGCCGTTTGCTGTTGTCAATTTGATTCAAACCGCCCAACGTGTGAACCAGACCAGCTGCGAACTTTCTAACCTGATGTTTTGCTCCGGCAGCGGCGAAAATGTCGCCGTCTCCGGTCGTGTCGATAACCTGTTTAGCAAGAATCGCCTGCGGACCGGACTTGCATTCAAAGATCGCGCCTTTGCAGACGTTGCCGGACATAATCGCGTCCGTCGCCCAGGAATGAAGCAAAATCTCGACGTTCGCTTCTGTCAGCATTTCCTGTAACAGATACTTGTACGCTTCCGCGTCGATAGTTGGATTGACGCCGTGTCGGCGATCGATGATACCCAGCGGCATCGCTTCCAGACGCTGCATGTATTCCTCGCCAATTCCCTGACAGCAGGAGAACGGCTGCTCTCCTTTGCTCTGCCGCGCCCAATGTCCCAAAATAACCAGAACCAGCCCGCCGGTCGCCAAACCGCCGAAATGGTTGTAACGTTCTACCAACGTTACCTTAACGCCCGCTCGCGCCGCGGCAATAGCGGCTGTACAGCCAGCCGGACCGGCGCCGACGACCAGGACGTCGGTTTCGCTGATAGTTGGAATCGT
>JAZUMX010000349.1:0-4045 GCA_045603865.1 Thermoguttaceae bacterium | reverse complement strand
AGCTTCGACAAACTGACGATTGCTGACAACGGCGCGTTTGTAATTGACGAAAACTCGATTATCAAGCTGTACTTTGAAAACAACGACGCTAATCTCTGGGCAGCTGAAGGAGCAGAATATAAGCTGGTTTCCGACGACGGCTTTGCTTCTGGAACCATCGATATGAGCGATCTGCTTGCCAACTTCAACGAATTGTTCGGCTTGCAAGGCAGAACGGACGGTCTGTACCTGATCGGCTTGGGAGCTGGTCCAATTCCTCCGGGACCTGAACCCGGCTCCGGCGTCCCGGAACCGTCAACTTGGGCGCTGCTGGCGCTTGGGGTTGTCGTACTATTCCTGCGTAAGCGAGTTAGGAATTAAAATTTGCATTGAAAGGCGGTAACGGAATGAGCGAAGCGAATGAAGTTACGCTTCCGCTAGAACTGCGTAGCGGTTCAATATCAGTAGCCGTGGGGGTTAACCCACGAAAGTAGTTAGGAGTTACGCAAGCGTATTATAATATCTAACGGCGAGAGTAACGCGAAAGCGGGACTCTCGCTTTTTTCTTCTAAAAGCGATGCCAAGGCTTCGCACTTCAAAATATTCTATTCTATTCTATTCTATTCTATCTGTTTTATGTGTTAATTAAATTTTTTTTAAAAGCGCTTAAAAATTAAAAAATCTAGTGTATAATATACATTGATATATAATACCATAATCCAGATTTCCGTTGTCGCGAAGACGACAGAAATTTCGATTAGCATATAACTTTTCACCTGTATGCTCAAATATGGAGTAAAAACATGGCTAATACTTCAATTAAGTCCGTATCGTTCGTTGGTCGCATTTTAACGCATGTCGGAATTGCTTTCCTTTTGCTGGGGCTTTTTCTGTCAAGTTCAGCTCAGGCGGATTTGATTTACGCGGTTCGCGTTAACGCATTGAATGCGGCTGGTACATATAATTATCGTACGAGCAATGATGCATACAGCAATTATTATTTCAGCACGAACGACGATTCCCAAACAGGTCAATGGGTTACGCAGGCAAATAGTTCTCCATATAATAATACGGTCGAAACGATTCCAATTATGCTTTGCGATTTGGGAACGGTTCGAACAATTAATGCTCTTCGCATCGCTCCATATAGCGCGGGTGGCAATAACGTCAAGGCGATGACGGTGGAATTCTATGATTCTCCCGCGATCAACGCAACGCCTGTCTATACTCAAACGTTTACAGATATTCCTAAAAGTCTTACGACCTTGTCTCTCACAACTCCAACGGATGCGAGATTTGTCAAGATTACAATGACAGAAAATCACGGCGGCGATCGTTATGGCGTTGGGAACCTCATGTTTGACGTCGTCTCTGATGGAAAGCCAACTTCCAGTTCAGCCAACGTTGCAGCCTATAAAAACTGGCCGGTCAGCAACCTGTATGACAGCAGCGCTTCTTCACAATGGGTTACCAACACTTCGACCAGCGGCGGTTATTATAATCCCGAAGTGGGTAATCCAGACCCAGTATTAACTTTTAATTATAGCACGCCTCAAACGATTACAGGTATTGGAGTAAATGGCTATAACGTTGCCGGCAACTCTCTTAAAGACTTTAATTTGACTTTCTATGACGCCAGCGGAATCCAGATTTCAGTTTCCAATCCGTCCCGATACAGCTTAACCATGACGCATTCATCGACCGCCGTCCGAGATGAATTTACGTTCCCAGCCGTTGAAAACGTGTCGAAAATTGAAATGACTCTTACAAGCAATTTCATCGAAGAAGCTGGCGGCGCCGGAGACCGGGTTGGTTTGTCTGAAGTGTCTTTCTTTGTTCCAACTAACCTTGACACCCCCACTACGCCTGTTATTTATAACGCTCCAATGAGCTCTGACTCTACGATTGTTCGTCCAACGTCAGCGCAATTTCTTACTCCTGCGTCGGAAAGAGCCTCTGCTCGCGCTTTGACATATTTGTTTGACGGAACAGGAAGCTCCGGAGGATCGGAATGGTATACGATTGATACAAAAGTTGGAAATAACGTTATTCCAGATTATTTTACAGTTGGATATACGCCTGTTATTGAGTTCACAATGTCAGAACAGGCGGCATACGACAGCTTCTCTGTTTGGGGATACGGCAATAAAGGGAATCTGATGTCAGATTTTACTTTGGAACTTTATGACAGCGCCGGTAATCTGGTTTATGCAGACGAGTATTTAATTGATTCCTATATTAATAAATCTCAATACGCAACTTTCTCCTTCGGAGATACTTACGCGTTTCAAAAAGCTGTTCTGACGGCTCTGGATAATGGATACAATTTTTACTCCGGTTTTACCGGCGGGGACCGAGTCGGGTTTACTGAAATCGCATTCTATCAGGTTGCGGAGGATCCGTATTATTATGCCAATACGTCAGACATCTCCGCCAGCAATTGGACTATTGACGGCTCTATTAAGCAGGGCATCATCTTTACAGAAGGCGGCTCGACAGCGACGTTTGCCAATCCGGTAATATTTAACGGAAACGGTTCGATTGAAATCGGCTCTGGAAAGAATTTGACTCTTTCCGGCGTCGTTTCCGGCAATGGCGCTGTTATCAAGACAGGCGCTGGAACTCTGACGATGACCAAAGCCAATACGTATGGCGGCGGAACAACGATTTCCGAAGGAACGGTTAAACTGACCGAAGCCGGTACGCTGGGATCAGGCGATGTTACAATAAACTATAACACGACTTTGGAATTTGCTCACAATTCAGACCAGACGATTAGCAACAACATTTACGGATATGGTACAGTTGCCAAAACCGGAACGGGAACAGTAACGCTATCCGGCGAAAATGATTATTTCTATGGCAATATAACGGTTTCAGGCGGAACCCTCCTTATACCAAGTTCAGCCAAGCTGTCGAATACTGCCAATGTTGAAGTTGCAACGGGAGGAACGTTCCAGACGGGAGTGGATATAAAATATACCGACGTCGTCTTGACAGGCGGGACTTTTGTAATTGGCGAAACGTCAGCGTCCAGTGAAATTGAGATAAGCTCGCTGACTCTAAACGGAGGAACTATCAGTTTCGATTTTAATGACTGCACTCGCGTAAACGACAACGGTTTTCTTATTGACACCGACTGGCTTTATGCTTCTTCTGTCAGTCTGAATTCCGGGTATATTGATCTGACGTTCAACAGCAGCAGCGCAGAGGATTGGTGGGACGTCCTTAATGCTTCCGGAAAAGGTTTTTACCTTATTGAGGGCGTTATTCAAGATTTCGATAATAACAAAGTTAAAGTTACTGTAAACGGTACACTGTCAAACAGATGGGAACTCTCAGCGGAGTCTGACGCGATTTTGCTTTGGGCTGTAGAAGGCAGCGACGATCCGGGACCTGGACCGGGACCTGGACCAGAACCGGGCAGCACATGGTATAACGCTGCTGATCCAACTGATATTGGTCTGTCGAGTTGGACGATTGACGGAACGACCAAAGAGGGCGCCAAGCTGGTTTCCGGTTCTAACGCTACGTATTCCAATCCGGTTGTGATGACCGCTAACGGAGGTAAAATTCAGGTGGCTGAGAATTTAACTCTCACGCTCTCCGGCGGTTTATCCGGATCTGCCCCGTTAGAAAAGACCGACGCAGGAAAGTTAACGATTACGACAGCCAATAGCGGCTTTACCGGCGATACAACCGTCTCCGGCGGAACGCTGGAACTGACCGGCGCGGGAACGCTGGGGTCGTCAACGATCAACGTTGGCGCAGGCGCGACGATGCTGTATAACAACACGGTTCCGCACAACACAAGCGCTTTGACGTTTAACATCAACGGCGGAACGCTCGAATTTTACAACACGAACGCTGTTACAACGCATAACATTGACAACGGCATTTCCTCTGGAGTTGCCGGGCAAGACGTTGTTATCAACGGAACGGGCGCGACGATTCTTATCGACGGCGGAGGAACCATTTCCGCCGTTGCCGGCACAGGCGCTTCCGGCGTTACATTCGCTTTGGATTCCAACTCTGTGATTGACGTTAAGAGCGGCATGTTTATCAA
>JAZUMX010000348.1:0-2987 GCA_045603865.1 Thermoguttaceae bacterium | reverse complement strand
TATTTCAGAAGGCGTCATTCCCAAGGTGGTTTATCTGCCCAACAAGCGCCCCATGGACAACGTCGAAATGAGCTGGACGTCGCCGCAGGAAGACGAATTCGCCTTGTGCAACCTGGGCGTTCCGTCGCCGTATATCAATATGGCGTTTCCGAACAATACCAAAAAGGATATTGAATACCTGACTTTGAAAACCGTCTCCGAAGCGGCGCGAACGAACTGGAAAAACAAACTCCACTGGTTCATGCAATGTCTGACGTACAAGTACGAAGGAAAACGCCTTGTCCTCAAGTCGCCAACGCACACCGCCAGAATCGCCCTGCTCCGTGAGCTTTATCCAGACGCCAAGTTCGTTCACATCCATCGAGACCCGCTGACGCTTTTCCCGTCGACGGTCAACCTCTGGCAGCGTCTGTCGGTTGACAACGGATTCCAACACCCCGTCAAAGACTGGGACGAGTACGTATTCCAGCTCTTTGACCTGATGTATGAGTCCTTCTGGGAAGATTCCGCAAATCTGCCAGAAAATCAGTTCGTCAACATTTCGTTCAAGGAACTCACCGGTTCGCCGGTAGAAACGATGGAACGCCTGTACGCTCAGCTTGAACTGGGCGACTTCGAACCCGCCAGAGAACAGCTCATTCCGTACTGCGAAGCCAAAAAGAGCCACAAAAAAAACAAGTACGAAATCGACACGGAGCTTCAACAGCGGATTCTCGAACACCCCGTCTGGAAACAGTACATGGAGAAAAACGGCTACCTGCCGGAATGAGATTAAAACTCATACAAAAAAAGGCGCCTGAAAACAGACGCCTTTTTTATTTGTATACGAGATAAATTACTTTCTCTTTCTCCAGTACAGCAGTCCCGCTGCGCCGAGAATCAGCAGCGCCCAGGTCGACGGTTCCGGAACGGCGTTAGGATCAGCATAACCAGTAATGAGATACGTTGAACCGTCGCCTTGAGGAAGAGCAGCCAAACCGGTGAAGTAGTATGACGTCAAGGCGCTTTCGATGAGGTCTTGGCTCGTATTGTCAGCTTGAATAATGACTTCAAACGGATCGTTCGGTCCAAAGCTGGAATTGTCCGCCAAAGTCAGATTAATTATCGCGCCGTCTTCAATGGTAAGATTGCCCAAGATGATCAGCTGGTCGTTGTCATCCGGATCAGGTCCGGCAACTTCCATCAAGAGCGTTGAACCGTCATGAAGCGTCAAAGCGGAAACCCCTGCCGACAAGTCCGTTCCGTCAATAATCAGCGTTCCAATCGAGTTGCCCGGCGACATAACCGCGCCGCTGTTGAGTTCCATGGCCCCTTTGTACGTTCCCTTGAAGTCCAACTCGCCAGCTTCTACAACAAAGTTGGCGGCGGGGGAAACGTTGTCTTCGTCGCTGTAAATCTTCAACGTTCCGTTACCGGTCTTTGTAATCGTCTTTCCAGCAGCGTCAATCTTTCCGATGAACTTTGTATCAGAACCGGAATTGGAATTGAGCGTCAAATCGCCCACCGAAACCAGATTAACTGGATTGTATACAGAGTCAGGATCGTCTGATTTGACTTCTGAACCGCCAGACAGATCGTTCAGCGTTCCGCCAGCGGCGAGTTTGAGCGTTCCATCTGCAACAGTTGTCTTGCCGGTATACGCCGACAGGTTGTCGCCAGCAAGAGTCAACGTTCCTTTGCCGGTTTTAATCATTTCGCCAGAGCCGGTAATCTCGCCAGACAGCGTCAGATTGTAATTCGCGCCAACTTCGACCGTGCCAGCGTCAAGCATCTGGATGGAATTGTCAGCTTCCACTGAAAGGTTTGCTCCGGAAACGAGCTTAACGCCCTTCTTGCTTTCACCGTTAATTTCCCAGTTTGAAATGTCAGTGGAATCTGTCGCGTTAGCATACCAGTAGCAGTTGCGAAGCTCAATAATGCTTTTACCAGCGGTCAGAGCCCAGAGTCTGCCGGCTTCCTTCAAGCCCGCTTCGCTCAGGTGGATGGAGTTGCCGCTGTTTTGTCCGCGCAGATCGCGTGAGAATTCGTCTGTATTGACGCCTTCAACGACCAGCGGATCGTCGGCAATAACTCGCAGCTGAGCGTTGGTAACGTTGCTGTAAGTATTTCCGTTGGCGTCGGCGGAAACAATCGCAACGCCCCAGAACAAATTCTCGTTGCCGGAATCGGTTCGAGTCCGTTCAATCAAGGCGCTAAGTCTGTCGTAATAATCCTGCTCTGACGTTCCCTTGTCGGATTCGCCCTGATGCCAGAGGATTCCAGCAAAGCCGTTGGCGTTTTCGTTGAGGAACTCCATCGCATTTACCAGGTTGGTGTACATTCCGTTTGCGTCGCTTGCCCACTGCGCCTGAGTTGTTCCGCCGTATCCGACAGAATACGTCGCAACCGGGACGCCTTCTTCTTCAGAGAGCGTATCGGCGAAAGACGGCCACGTCGAACCGCGGTTAGAGCCGTCAAGCGGGCCTTGCTGCGGGTCTTCGTTTTGCTGCCATTGACCTGTCTTGGGGTTGTACGCTAACGCCAAAGGCGAAGTTGAAACTTGCGCGGCGTCGCCGTAGTTGGTCGAGTTGGACTGACCGGCGGTGATGAAGATTTCTCCAACGCCGACTTGTCCGGATTTCGTTGCCACAACGTTTCCGTTGACGTCTACCGCCTGATACGAAACGTCGTGCATGCCGCCCAGAAGAGACGTTGTCCCAGTAAAGGTTCCGTCTGAATTCATGGTCAGCGCAAACCAGTCGCCGCCGTCAACAGACGCCTGAACCGTGTCAATAACAACGCCGTTGGTCGCCGCCCACGTTCCGGAAAGGGTAACGTTGGCCTGGTTGGTCAAATCTCTTTGATACATGGACAGAGCGTTTGTCGTCAGCAGAGCGTCAACCTCATGAACGAACGTGTAGACGTTGGCGATTGCATAACTCTTTCTGGTTTCGTCAAAAGTCCAGTCGAACTGACTGTTTTGGTTGTTTGTAGAGGGATTGGGGTTC
>JAZUMX010000347.1:0-10986 GCA_045603865.1 Thermoguttaceae bacterium | reverse complement strand
CAATAGAGCTTCCCTCCGGCAACATTCTATCGTACAGTTTAGATAAAACCTTGCGTCTTTGGTCTCCAGATGGAGCTTGTAAAGCGGTTCTGGAAGGGCATACAGACCGTATCAAGAACGCCATAGAACTTCGTTCTGGCGATATTCTCTTGTGGAATAAATATAGATTGTGGAATAAATATAGAAAAAACTATTCCTTGCGCCTTTTGTCGCTTGGCGGAACTTGTAAAGCGGTTTTGGAAGGGCATACAGACGAGGTCAAAGGCGCCTTGGAACTTGGTTCTGGCGACATTCTCTCGTGGAGTAGGGATAAAACCTTGCGTATTTGGTCTCCTGATGGAACTTGTAAAGCGGTTCTGGAAGGACATACAGGCTGTGTCTACGATGCCAAAGAGCTTCCTACCGGCAACATTCTATCGTACAGTTTAGATAATACTATACGTCGTTGGTCTCCTGACGGAATATGTACAGAGGTAATAGAATCTGATAACCCACAGAACGAATCAAGTTGTTCATTATATCGTAACAAACAAGACCGTAAACATTTTGGAGTTGGACATTCTTCTTGGGGGATTGAAATCCAGAATGATTCAAAACCGATTGCCCAATGGAATGGCGTTAAATGCAATTCCCTTTTTGTTGGCGCTGGGCGTATTTGCGTTTGGTATGGAGGTTTTATCGGATTCCTTCGGCTCAACTATGGAAATCACATGAGCGTATCTTTTGAACAGGCTCATCAGCTTCTCGCTGGCGAAATCGACGAGTCAAAGCTGGTTACGTACGTTCCGGAATCAAAGGAATTGGAAGTTCCTAAAACAGAACAAAAATCAACAGACGCTGTAGAAACGTCTCCGATTCCAACAGATGCATCCGAATCCAAAGAAGATGAAATCGAGAATACCGAATCAACCGCTCAGCCCAAACGCGGATTCTTTAGCTGGTTACTGGGTCTGTTTGGTCGAAAATAATCGTCTACCTCCCCGGGTGCTCGCCAGCGCTCTTTCATACTGAGCGCCCCTGGGCGTCCGCTTTGCGTAATTCCGCATTCCGCATTCCGAATTACGCATTATTTCGCGCCCCTTGCAATTCTGTCAGTTTGATATATAATCATGTTTTCTGGATTATATTTTTCCCCAACCCTTTAGATACCGGAGGCGATTATGCTCGGTTTAGAAGACCCGATTATCTGGTCAGGATACCTGGCTTGCATTTTATCGACAGTCCTTTGCGTCGTTTACGGCGCGTGGCATTGGAACGACGAAGAAAAAGACGACCAGTCCAAGTTACGCCTGTTGTTTCGTTTTCCCCCCCTTTTGTCCTAACCCCCCTTATATAGAATGAATCCACTGCTTACCTCGGCGATTATCGCTGTCTATATTGGAATACTCGCTTTTCTCGGATACAAAGCGCACCAGCAAACCCGCTCGTCAGACGACTTCCTTCTGGCAGGACGACGCGTTCACCCGTTCGTCATGGCGCTGTCTTACGGCGCGGCGTTTATCAGCACGTCGGCGATTATCGGCTTCGGCGGATTTGCCGCGGCGTTCGGAATGGGTTTGCTCTGGCTCGTTTTCGCCAATATCTTCTTCGGGATTTTCGTCGCCTTTATTTTCTTCGGTCTGCCGACGCGCCGGTTGGGATTAAAGCTCAAGGCGCAGACGTTCCCGGAGTTCCTCGGTCGGTTTTATCAGTCTCGGCTCATTCACGGCTTGATGGCTTTTATTATCGTCCTGTTCATGCCGCTGTATGCGTCAGCCGTCTTGATTGCCTCCGCCCGATTTATCGAAACAACCTTTGGGTTGGACTACAACGTTTCCATTTTGATTTTCAGCGCCTTGATTGCCGTCTACGTCATTTTGGGCGGATTAAAGGGAGTCATGTTTGCCGACGCGTTCCAAGGGTCAATCATGTTCGCCGGAATGCTGCTTTTGCTTCTTTTCGCCTACGGCAAGATGGGCGGCGTCGTTCCGACTCATAAAGAACTGGATAAACTGCCCGCGACTGTCGCTGAGCAGTTTGAAGAACTAACGCCGAAATTGGAGAGCATCCGCAAGCTGGATACGTCAAAGACTAACGTCGCAAAAGATACTCTGGAAGAGTGGACGGCGAAAATGAATCAGCAGGCGAAAGCCCTTGCTGCTGACGCGAAGCCGGAATCGGAAGCGTTGGCTCAGTACGTCGAATTGCGAAAAGACGATTCTGCCGCCACGAAGATTGACAACCAACTGGTCGTATCCAAGATTTCTCAAAACGGATTCCAGGGCTGGACGCGGTTCCCGGTAACGGGTACGAAGCTGTTTTACGTCATGCTGACGAGCATCATCTGCGGCGTTGGAATTGGCGCGTTGGCGCAGCCGCAGCTGGCGGTTCGGTTCATGACGGTTAAAAGCGACCGGGAACTTCATCGCGCCGTCGTGATGGGCGGGGTTTTCATCTGCTTTATCGTCGGGACGGCGTATCTGGTCGGCTCGCTGACAAACGTCTGGTTCTTCCGGGAAGACGGACACATCGCCATGACAAGCGTTTCTGACGGCAACCTCGACAAAATCGTCCCGACGTTTATCCATCGCGCTCTGCCGCCCTGGTTCGGACTGCTCTTTACGCTGACCCTGCTGTCCGCCGCGATTTCCACGCTCAGCTCTCTGTTCCACGCTATGGGCAGCGCGCTGGGACGCGACCTGATCGAATGTTCCATTATGAACAAGACGGAAAACTCGTCTATCCCGCTGATGAAGGTTTGCGTCTTCTTGTCGCTGATTGTAACAACGATTCTGTCGTTCTACATGCCCAAGGGGATTGTCGCCATTGCGACGTCCACATTTATGGGCTTGTGCGCCGTCTCGTTCCTGCCGATGTACGTTGCAGCGCTGTACTGGAAACGCGTTACCCGCGCCGGCGCAATTGCCAGCCTTGTCGTCGGGTTCGCCTTCAGCTTCTTCTGGATGACGTTTGTTCAGATGCCCAAGGGAGAACTGCCGGCTCTGCTGTGCAAGCTCTTTTTAGGACAGGACAGCTTGCTGGCGGCGCCGTGGCGCTGGATCGACGTTATTGTTATTACGCTCCCGATCAGCGCAATAACGCTCATCGTCGTCAGCCTGCTGACAAAGCCGAGTGAGATTGAAGGCAATACTGAACAAGTGAATGAATAGAAAATTGTTACAAATCGAACGCAGCCTACGCCTTTAGGCGTTTTTCCTCACTGCTTTAGCTGTGAGGAAAACAAAAAACATAATATCGTAGCCCACGCCTTTAGGCGTGGGATCAAAAAAAAATAGAATTTTTATTTAACGCACAAATTCCGATTCCTCCCCCGCTCCTTCCCGAGCGGGGGAGGGAACGGAGGGTAAGCGTTTTGGGAGAGGAACGTTTGTCTAATCCCCCAGATAAATCTGGGGGCTACGATTTTGAATTGTTTTTTCTTTCCCACGTCTAAAGACGTGGGGATAAGAACAGATAAATCTGGAGACTACGAAAAGGTTAACGACTTTTTATAACGTTCTACTCCCTATTCCCCACTCCCTATTCCCTCCGATACCATGAAGACCCGTATTACATATACCGTCGTTTCCCTTTTGGTTCTTGCTTTCTGCTCCAACTTCGCGTTGGCAGACAACCTGTTTACGCCGCAGGCAATTGTAGACCTGGCGAACTCGGACGCCGTTCCGCAAAATGTAACGGAAAACATCGTTTGTGTGGAACAGGCGTCTAAAAGCGTTGTGATTTATAAAGTTGGCGTGGATTGGGATGACGAATCCGCCGTCGTTTGGCGTTGGCATCCGTCTGATTCCCCGGAAATCAAGAAGGAGCATTATGGCTGGTTTCATAATCCGGACGAAGCCAAGCCGGTTCTCGGCGCGACGCATTTGCTGATGACAGCGTCCGGCGGCGCCGTGGCGCTGGTGCGGCTGTCGGATAAAAAGACGCTGTTCTATACGCGAGTCGGCGGCAACCCGCATTCCGCCGCTTTGCTGCCAGACGGCAACATAGCCTCCATTTCCAGCTCCGGTGTCGTTCGCCTCTATACGGTTCCGGAACAGTTTACAGACCCGAACGTCCCGTATACAGATTACCCGCTTTACGGCGGGCACGGCCTGGTCTGGGACGCTCAGTCCAAACTCCTGTGGGGGCTGGGATATACAGAACTCGTCGCATACGAGTACAATTTCGATAAACAGAACCCGAAGCTGACCAAAGTTCAATCCTATCCGTTACGGGGAACCCCCGGCTTGGGCGGGCACGACCTGTATCCCGTCCCCGGCAGCCGACTTTTCCTCATTACCGGCAACGGCGCCGCCGTTTTTGACCTGGAAACCAAACAGTTTACAACCATCTGGGAAAACGCCGGCTCTCAAACCGAGATTTTCGATTCCAATACCAACGACTTTGCAACGATGGACGACAGCGACCACAAACCCGTTGTTAAGATGACGCAGGGACCCAAAAGCCTTTCTTTGACGCCGTCCGGCGCGTTTATCGTCCTCGCTCCGACCAACAGCTATCATACCGATACAATCCGTTACATGAACAAACCGCTCACAGCAACTGGTACCCATACCGGCGCCCGTTACTACAAAGCCCGCTGGTGGATTCCAAACACGTTCTCCGATGGAGAGGATAAAGCGGTAAACGAGTAAACTATATTCAGACGGTTTTTCGAGAAGTAAATAGAAGGAGATTCAAAATGGCTGTTACTGATAATGAAGAACAGGGCAATGACTCTTTGAAGGAACACTTGAGCGTTATCCTGCGGTCAGGAAACTCTGATCAAACGACTTCAGAAGACAACGAAGTTTCAACCGATGAAAGTGTAGGCGAGCAGGAGAACCAGATAGAGCCGGGCAATCAGGAGGATGAAGCCCCCTCAGCTGAAAGCGCTGGCTCTCCGGAAGTTCGCAATCAGCAGCCTGAAGAGATAGCTGTTTTTTCTGAGATGTTGCGTAATTCGAAAAACATAATCCTCCATGGCGCCCCTGGAACTGGTAAAACCTATCTTGCAAAAGAAATCGCCGCCTATATTATCAGCAAGGGTCATTGTATTAGGTATGATGATCTTTCGGATGAACAGAAACGGCAGGCGGGGTTTGTACAATTCCATCCGAGCTACGATTATACTGATTTTGTCGAAGGACTGCGTCCCACGTTATATAAGGAGGATGGTTCTAAGGAGGGAGGTTCAATAGTCTTTAAACTGCAGGACGGCATTTTCAAAGAGTTTGTTGCTCGCGCCAGAAATGATTATGAGGAATATCGGAAACAGGATAAGTTTGTCGATACATTGATAAAGAAGTTCTTTTCAAGTTTTAACATTGAAGAGAAGTCTTTCACGACAATCAGTGGCGAAAGCGAGTTCAAAATTAAAGAATTTTCTGGTGAGAAGATCGTCATATCGATTCCGAATAAACTGATTAATTTAAACACAGAAAAACTAAAATCACTGATTTTTACGAAAATCTCAAAGGTCAAGGAAATCGCTCCTTTTTTCAATAATAGCGTTACATCACAGGATGATTGCTACTATTTTGCAATCTTACAAGAGATTAGAAAGTATATGGAGGAGAATGAGGCGTGTAGAGTCTTCGTATCACAGTTGAAACCGATAAAACTGATTGAATATGTCTTCATAATTGACGAGATCAACCGCGGCGAGATTTCCAAAATCTTCGGAGAACTTTTCTTTTCCATTGATCCGGGATACAGAGGTGAAGACGGCGCTGTTTCAACGCAATATGCGAACATGCATGAAGATAAGAACGAGAAGTTTTATATCCCGGAGAACGTGTATATTATCGGCACGATGAACGACATCGACCGCTCTGTGGAAAGCTTCGATTTTGCAATGCGCAGGCGTTTTCGCTTTGTTGAACTCAAGGCAAACAAGAGATGCGAAATGCTAAAGAAGCTGGGAAAGTTTGAGTCTCAAGCACGCCAACGCATGAATGCGCTGAACAAAGTAATTGCCAACGTTGAATGTCTGAACGAGAATTACCAGATCGGTCCGGCGTATTTCCTGAAGCTGAAGGATTTGAACTTTAACTTTGACCTGCTTTGGACGGATTATCTGCAGCCGCTTCTTCATGATTATATCCAGGGAATGCATAATGAAAAAAAGATCATGGGGGATTTTGAAAAAGCATACGGTTACAAGAAGCCAACCGAGGACGATGCCAATGAAAGTGCAAAAAATTAAGGATAATACACAATTACAAAAAGGCGAGCTCTCGGGTATTAAGAATCTTACAGACAAGATTGTTAATCAAACGCTGGGAAAGTTAGCGAATGATGAAGTATTGATTTTCCCGGATTTTGCCAATGGAACGAAAGACGACACAAAGAATCAAATGATTCTTCAAAGTGTTAATGGCAAGTATCGTACAGGGAATTTAATGGGATTTCTTGGTTTTGAAGATGAGCGCCTTATTATCAAATCGCGTTTCTGCGAAGATAAGAAAGAGGACTTTTTCTTTCATTATCTTCTGGAACAGGCGCTGGACGTTCCAATCGTGATGGATTTGAAATTGGACGTCAATCAGAGTAACCAGTCGTTCAATTACCTGCTGTACGTGTTTCCTTACTATCTGAAAAGGGCGATACGAAAAGGTCTTTTTAAAAAGTACGTCCGTAACAGGTACAATGATTGGAATGTGAAAGGAACCATTGATATTGCAAGACATATTAAACTCAACACGCCTTTCACCGGCCGCATTGCCTATAGTCAGCGAGAGTTTTCATACGACAACTATCTTATGGAGCTGGTTCGGCATACGATAGAGTATATCAAGGGAAAACCATACGGGAAAACGATTCTCTCCAAAGTGAAGGACGAGGAGAGTAAAGTTAAAGAAGCAACGCCGCGCTATAAACGTCATGACCGGCAAAAGATTATTGAAGTAAATAAAAAGAACATTCTCCGCCATGCGTACTTCCACGAATACATTACTCTTCAACGGCTTTGTCTTTTGATCCTTCAAAATCTAAATCATCGGATTGAAACAGGTTCCCGACAGATATATGGCATTCTGTTTGACGGCGCCTGGTTGTGGGAGGAATACGTCAATACTCTTATAAATGGCTCTTTCTATCATCCGAGCAATAAAGACGGAACTGGCGCTCAGCGTTTGTTCAATAAAGAAACAGGAGACAAGAATACAGGATTGATTTATCCGGACTTTATAAGCCGGGATGCTGAAACGAGAATAATTGCCGACGCAAAATACAAGCCCCTTAAGAACATAGCAAACAAGGATTATTTGCAGGTTTTGGCTTATATGTTCCGGTTCGACGCCAAAAAAGGGTATTATCTTTATCCCGAATCAAAGGGAAATGACGATGTGGAACTTAAGTTGAATAAAGGTTCGACGTACGAGAACAACGTTAAAGCGCGTAACGATATTCGCGTTATAAAGCATGGTCTGAGAATTCCGACGAACGCTGCGGATTACGAGTCGTTTAAAAAACAGATGGCGGAAAGCGAGAAAGCGTTCCAAAGTGCGTTTGCGAGGTTAAAAACCGCGTAAACGACGGTTAATTTGAAGGGATGCGGGGACGCCTGATCGTTTCAGTATCTTTTTCTCTCGTCCTGCGTTGGAGAGGAACGTTCATTTTGGGCGTTTCATAAAAAAGGATTAAAACGCCTTTTCCAGAATCTTGATAATCTCCTCAACGGAAAGCTCTTTCGGGTTCCCGTTCATGCTGTTGCCCAGCGAGCCGCGAGCCAAGGCGGGAATTTGCGTCAGATGAACGCCCAACTGACTCAACCGGCGCGGAACTTTAAGCGCTTTGCAGATCTGCTCGACGCGTTCAATAAACTCGTCTACTCGATCCGCTCCGTAATTCCCAGACGGGGGAAGCAGGAAGTTGGCTAACGCGCTCAGTTCCGCCATCGACGCCTGTTTGTTGACTTTCAGAGCAATCGGGAGCAAACAGGCGCAAGCCGTCCCGTGAGCGACGTGCGTTTGCGCGCCCAGCGCAGCGGCAACGCCGTGCGCCATACCCAGCCCGGAGTTCGCCAGACACATCCCGGAAAGGAGCGCGGCGTGCGCGACTTTTTCTCGCGCTTCCCGATTTTGCGGCTCTTTATACGCGACTTCAAGAGAGTTCCAGATCAGTCCCAAGCCCTCAATTGCCAACGCTTGGGGAATCGGTTTCGCCTTGCGGGAAATAAAGCTCTCGATTAACTGCGTCAGCGCGTCCATGCCAGCCGACGCCGTAACAGCGGGCGAACAGAAAGTCGTCAATTCCGGGTCAACCAGAGCGACTTTCGGCATCAAGCTTTTGTGACGCAAACTCTTTTTCACGAACGGGTCGGAAACGGCAATGACGGCGTTTTTGGTTGCCTCGGCGCCGGTTCCCGCCGTGGTTGGAATGGCAATAATCGGGAGAGGTTCTTTTTTAACGGACGCTCCCGTTCCGACGCCTTCCAGAAAATCGCGGACGGATTTCCCTTTTGCGTTGACTGCCATGGCGGAAAGCGCTTTGGCGGCGTCAATAGCCGACCCGCCGCCGATAGCAACGAAAGACGTTTTAGCAGAGTTCAAAACCGAAACGACTTCCGCAGTCGCTTTGTCAATCTGTTCAACAGACGGCTCGCCGTGAACGTCAATCGTCAGCGGAACGTCAATTTTAGAATCTTGCAGCGACTTGAGCAGACTGTCCAGAACGCCGTTACTTTTCAGGGTTTTAGACCCGCAGACGACAACGGCTCTGTTTCCCCACGGCTTTGCCAATCGTCCTGCTTCCGCAAGGCGTCCCCAGCCAAAAGAAATCGAATTGGGAATCTGAAAATCGTAGGAATCTGTGTTGTGCGTCATGGTGTGAAGTGAGCCTTTAGCTACTAGCTTCTAGCCCCTAGCTTTTTGGTTTTTGATTCAGGCTTTAAAAGGTAACGTTAAGAGCTACAGTTGTTCAAGCTAACAGCTAAAAGCTAATAGCTAACAGCTTCAATTATCGTCCTGACAGAATCCACTGCAACGCGCGAGAAATCTGGGCGTCTTTAACTGGAACCGTTCTGTTTGGCTCGCCAGCTCGAACCGGCTGGACGATCGGATTTCCGTCTTTGTCCTTTTCCGGATTGAGCAAAATATCGAGGAACTGGTATCGCCACAAAACCTGTTCATTCTGATAGGCGTTCATCTTGACAACCATTCCGTTGTCGGGCGTTACGCCCCATTCGTCTTCTTCGGTGAATTCGGCTTCCCGATGAATGTTATGTCCGCTGGGACGGAAATAGCCGCTTGTCGTCAGCTTCAGCGCGCCGCCGTCCATGTCGATAACGTTTTGTACCGAGCCTTTTCCGAAACTGCGTTCGCCGACAATTTTTGCTCGTTTTGAGTCCTGAAGGCAGGCGGAAACGACTTCTGACGCCGAGGCGCTGTAGCCATTGATCAGAACCGCCATCGGAACGTGAGTTAACGTTTTCCCTTTGCTGGCAAACCATGTTCTTTCGTCGGTAACGCGTCCTTTGACGCTAACGATTGTTCCTTCGTCAACGAACATGTCACAAACTTCAATTGCCGCCCCCAGCGCTCCGCCGGGATTAAATCGCAAATCGAGAATAAGCCCTCTCATATTGGAATCCGTCAGCTTTTTCAAAACAGACTCCAACTCGTCCGTCGTCTTTTGTGAAAAGGACGAAATGCGAACGTATGCAATTTTATTTCGGACGTCAATCCAGTAATTCCAGGAGTCGTCTGCGTTTCGGCTGCATCCGCTGACGGTTGGAATGTTAATCAAATCCCGGATCAGATCGACGTCAAAGGTTCCCTTTTTCTTTCGTTCGACAGTCAGCGTAACGCGCGACCCGACCGGACCCTTGAGCTTGTCAGAGGATTCGTCCAGCGACATGCCTTTGGTTGAAACCCCGTTGATAGCGGTAATGACGTCGTCCGGACGAAGCCCGGCGCGATAAGCGGGCGAATCTGCAAGGGGAGATACGACAACCAGTTTGTCGTGTTGTTTGGCGGTGTGAATCCCAAGACCGCCAAAACGGTTTTCCAAATCAGCGCGAAAATTTTCAACTCCTTCGTTGGGAATGTAGTCTGAATAGGGATCGAGCTTGTTCAAAACGCCGCCGATTGCCGCTTCAATAAGCTCTTTTTTGCTGATCGGCTTGACGTAGTTCGCTTCCACCTGGTCAATGGTGTCGACCAGAAGCTGATACAGAGCGTAGTTTTCGTCGTTGATTTCTCGCAGACGTTTTTCTTCCGCTTTTTTCTCATCGTCAGTTTTCGGTTCTTCCTTTGAGTCGCCTTCGCCTGCCTCTTTCGCTTCTTCATCTTCGGCTGGAGCCTTTTCTGTATTTGCTTTGTCGTCTGGTTGAGACGTTTTTCCTTCCGCTGCCAGAGCGAGTTTGGATTTTACAGCTGAAACGTCAGCGTAAACAAACAGAACCGCCAAAGCAAACAATATTGTGAACGGCGAAATCAGATAAGAAAAAAGCGAGCGCTGCGAACGAACTCTGGATTTCAATGACGATGTGGTTCTCATAACGATGCGGTAAAAGTAGGGAGTAGGGAGTAGGAAGTAGGGAACAGGGAGATGGGAGTATTGTTAAATTTGCCGCAGACAAATTACTATTCCCTATTCCCCATTCCCTATTTCCCTAATTGCTAATTAAAAATCAGTCGTCCAAGGGCTTGACTTTGAAGCTCTTGATGAAGACGACGCTGCCCGGGTCGTGCGCCTGAATGGCGAACGTGCCCTGTCCGAGTCGGCGGTTTTCCCAGCCCTTCGGCGGAACGATGTCTTTGGGTTCTTTCCAGTCGGCGCAAACTTTGCCGTTAATCATGGTAGTGATGCGGGAGCCCTGAACGACAATGTCGTAAACGAACCATTCGTCGTCCTCAGCCGGAGCGGGATTGACCTGGCAGACGTTGTAGATGCTGGCGGTCTTCTGAGGATCTGGGTGAGTGTTGGCAACCTGGCATTCGTAACCGGTGGTCGGCCAGCCCTGTTTCTGGAACTTGGTATGAATGTAAATGCCGCTGTTGG
>JAZUMX010000346.1:0-1629 GCA_045603865.1 Thermoguttaceae bacterium | reverse complement strand
GAGACGTTCAACCGATTCAGAATAAATGCCATCATACGCGCTTGTATTCTCACGCGTTGTAATAATCACATGGATAAAATCTTGAAGATTCAGACCCTGCAGCTGTGTAATCAAATCCAGATTGTTTACGTTATCGAGAATGAGAAGAAGATGGGCGCCCTCAGTTTTGAGATTGCCTGTACCCGAGTTCCGATCAATGGCTTTTCTCTGTTCCGCTTTCAGATTATCAAAAAGAGTTTTAAGCTGCTCTTGTTCTGTCCCCTTAAGTTCCCATGTATACTTTTCCAAAATGCCGCAGGTCAAAAGCGCGTCGTAAATGGAATTGCAATTCTCGCACGACTTAAAGAACCGCCCCAGCTGATAGTCCCATCCAAAGGCGTGCCCGTAGGTGAGCGCCAGTTCGGTTTTCCCGAACCCGCCAACGCCTGTAAGAGCGGTAATCACTTTGCCAGACTTTGTAGTGAGGTAATCGCGCAACGACAACAGGTTTTCCCGTCGTCCGACAAAATTCTCGTTGTAGCCCGGATAGGTGTCGTACGGCAAACTATCTACAATCTCCTGATGCCGGACTTTATCTTTGACTTCGTCGCGCAGCGTTTTTAACACGTTATCGATTTCCGCGATGAGAAAATCGTGCATGTCAAAATGTTTGGACTGGTAAGCCTGAATCTGACTCAGCCAATTCGGGAAACGAATCTGAATATCTTCCGGAATCTCAGGCGCCGGCGTTATTGCAGGATCAAATACGCCGACATTACTGATAATCATCGGCGCGGTTCCTTCTCCAAGCGTACAGCGGTGCATTTCGTGCTTCATCCACCAATCGAATTCTTTGGCGCAGTACTCGCTTTTGAAATAATTCGGCGACAAAAGCACGATAAGAAACCGCGAGCTGGCAAGACTGGCGCGGATTTTATTGTCCCAGTGCGACATATCGGGGATTTCGGTTTCGTCGAAAAAAATCCTTATTTCTCCGCCGAATATCCGCTTATGCTCATCTGAACCATTCTTGAGCTTCTCCACGAACTCGTTAACGAACCCGGGAACGCCGTCCGGAAGCTTGTTGTCTTTGTGGGCGTAACTGATAAAGTAGTCGAAATTGTACTGCATGATTTTTCTCCGTTGAGATATAATATATTATTATTCTGATTTTACGAAATCAAAGAAAGAAATCAATAGTGGATAAATGTTTATATTTAAGAGTGTGCGTTTTGAGACTGTCTGTTTTTAATCTGTCTGAACAGCTTTACAAGAAAAAAGCGCACGGTCGCTTCGCGCGCTTTCTGCATTACGAATTGCTGAGCTTCCTCGCCAGCTTTATCGCGCTGGTCATACTCAGCGAACTCGGTTTGACGCCGGGCGTTGAGCCAAAGGCTATGTCCATGGCGGTGCCGTGGTCGACGGACGTTCTGACAATCGGCAGACCCAGCGTGATGTTGATTCCAGAATCGAATCCGAACGCTTTCATGGGAATGAGCCCCTGGTCGTGGTACATGCAGATGTACACGTCCGTCTGCATTCTCCGTGACGGAATAAACGCTGTGTCCGGCGGAATGGGGCCGACGATGTTGTATCCTGCCTGTTTCGCCTGTTCGACGGCGGGCGCGATAGCGAGTTCTTCTAAGTCGG
>JAZUMX010000345.1:0-4989 GCA_045603865.1 Thermoguttaceae bacterium | reverse complement strand
TACCTGCTCGCCGTTTTCGTCAAGCGCGTAATCCTCGGAAATCAGGTAATCCATGTCCTGAGTCTTATAATCGGAGTTGTAAATCTTGCCGGCGTGGAGATCCAGATAGGAATCCTTCGTATCGGTATAGGCGTATTCCTTCTGCCCGGTCTGCTCGTCGTTGGGGAAGATGTAATTCAGCAAGCCATTGGGCGTAAAGTCCTCGTACGGCAGTTCGTCTGTAACGGTAACGTCCTTGGTAATGGTCGATCCGTCCGGCTTGTAAATATCCAGTTGCTGAGTTGTGTCGTCGTAAACGTACGTTGGATTTTCCG
This sequence comes from Thermoguttaceae bacterium, assembly GCA_045603865.1. Lineage (GTDB taxonomy): Bacteria > Planctomycetota > Planctomycetia > Pirellulales > Thermoguttaceae > RUG11551. The sequence goes on along the minus strand of JAZUMX010000345.1, from coordinate 4,675 downwards.
GATTGTTAAGCGGCTGATTGGACGTTACCGTACCGTTGATGTCAACCGTGTTGATCTCGTTGTTGTCGTTGACAGAGTAACGCTGTTCGTTATCAGTCCAGGTGAAGACGGGATTGCCGTTTTCGTCTGTAACGCGATTGCCGTCGTTGTCGTAGACGTAGGTGAACAGATCGCCCTGCTCCACCGGCGAAACCGCCTGGAACTTGGTAATAACCGGCGACGTGTCGTCGTCATACGGCTTTTCGCGGTTGACAACGTGCCAGATTTCGGACTGGGCGTCGTCGCGTTCCGGGAAGCACGTCCAGGCAACAATCCAGTCGCCGTCGGAGTTCATCGCAACAGACGGGAATCGATCGGAATGTCCGTCAACCGCTGGATGCGAGAAGGTCATTTCGTTGCCGTCTTTGCCGTTGTCGGTTCCGGTCGCATTGGTATTGTTGAGGTACTTCTGAGCGTAAACGGTGTACTCTTTGTCTGCAACGTTGAATGTAGCGTCGTCGCTTTCCCAAGTGACGATAAAGTTGCCGTCAGCATCCATGGCGACCTTGGAGTACTGTTGCTTGCCCAACTGGGTTGTGTTGACAATGAACGAACCGCCAATCGCCTTGTACTCAAGGTCAGCGTAGTTTTCAACTGTAAAGGTTCCGTCAACGTCTCCGGAATGGAAGAATATCGGATTGTCTTTATAGTCAACCAGGAAGCCGGCTTTGTTCGTGTCGTACGATTCAGTGTAGTACGATCCGGGATTTTCAGCATTGGGATCAAGCTGGGAAGCGGGAGCTTCGCCATTGTAGTACGCTTTAAGGAACGCATAGCGTTTTGCGTAGATTTCGATGTTGTCTTCGTTGTCGGAAGTCCACGAAATCACGAAATCGCCCTTGCGGTCCATGTCGACAGACGACCACTTCTGAGTGCCCTCGAGATTGTCCGTGTTGACCAGACCAACGCAAATCGTGTTGCCGTCCGTATCGAAACGTCTGGCGTAAACGTTGGCTTCAGTCGAGGAATCGCCATAGCGGGTATCGCCGTAGCTTGTCCAGGTTACGACGAAGTTGCCAGCTGCGTCCATGCCGATATCCGGGAACATCTGATGGCGGGATTCCAAATCGTAGTAGTTTTCGGGATTGTTGGCAATGGCAATCGCAGTCGGATTGGCAAGGATGCCGCCCATGGTTCCCTTGGAAATTTCCGTGGATGTAACGTCGACAGCCAGTTTCTTGTCCTCGACCTGAACGCCTGTTACTCGCAGATCGGAAATGTCATACCCTAACGCGGTGTTAGAGAAGTAAATCGTAACCGTGTTCTTGTTGTTGTCAACGCCCAACAGGAATGTATCTCTGTCAAGAGCCGATGCGTCGCCGTCTTCGTCGCTGGCAATTGTAATTGTGTTGCCAAACTGATCTTTGAACGTACCTAAAGCGTTGATAATGCTGTCGATTCGATGATAGGATTCGTCAGAATCCGCGTCGAAATCGTTATCAATCAGATGCTGATCGCCGTCTGACATCTCAGCGTTGTTATCGTTGCCGCCACCGGCGTTGTCGTTTCCAGCAGCTCCATTCACTCCAGGACGGAATACAACCGGTTGAGTCGTCTTGCAGTTGTGAACGACGCCTTCGTAGTCCGTGTAGTCAAACTCGAAGTAGAAGCTGACCAGATTCGAGAAGTTGGAGCCTGTGCCGAAGCTGACTCGCTGAATTTCAGCTGAACCCGGCGTAAGCATGTAGCTTTCGTTGACCAGGATTTCACCGGAGTCTGCAGCGTACTTCGTTCTGACGGTCGAATTAATCGCCTTGCCTTCAGACGAAACCAGAAGCTGGTTCGGAACGATTGCCAGTTCGCCCAAATTGGCTGGAATCGGCGAATCGTCCATCTTGTTGAACTTAACGGTGAAGAAGTCGTAGCTTGTCGCTTCAACCGTAGCGTCGATATTGATTTCCTTCAACGCCTTCTTGATTACCTGAGCGAAGTTGGCTGGCGTGTTATTTAATGTTACGCCGTCGTACTGAATCTTGCCGTAAATTTCATCGCCGGCAGGCGGAATAATCGTAATTACAGACGTGGTGCGAACGTCGTCTTCCGTTTCCAGATACTTGCTCTGATCGGGCGTGTACTGAATCTGGAACGAGCCTTCATAAATCGCGGACGAGAAGAGAATTTCCTGCGTAGCGACTTCGTCAACTCTGCGGCTGCCGTCTGCATAGTACTGTGCTGCGTAAATGTCCCAGTCTGCATTGATCTTTTCGCTTTCGTCCTGATAATCCAGCGACATCCAGGTAATCGCGTAGTTGCCCAACGCGCTGATGGCAACGCTGGAGTACATCTGATCGCCCAGGGTCGACGTATTGACGCGCAGGCTTTCGTGGTTGTTGCCGCCCTCTTCGTAGCACAGCAGAGTCGGCAGATTGTCTTTAGGCGTGCCGTCCAGATTGTAACGTCTGGCGTAAACGTCCCAGGAAACCTTGCCTGTGCTGCTGTCGAGGTTGTATTCAGACCACGTGAGAATAAAGTCGCCGTCTTCTTCCATGGCAACGGAAGCGTGCTGAATGTTGTGTTCAACTCCAGGATAAATGCTTCTGTCAACGCCGGTTTCGTCAAACAGAGTCAGTTTGACAGTCTTTTCCGGATTGACAACGTAGTCGCCGTCAACGAGTTCCGCGTATTCGATCTGATAGTAAATGTTTTCGATGCCTTCATCGTTCTCGGAAATCCAGACGGTAACCGTATCGCCGTCGTCGTCGATGCCAACCGCGTTGGGCGACCATCGGAAATCGGAATCGCCTTCCAGAGTCTGTTCGAAGTAGTTCTTGTCTGTGCCTTCGCCGGTGAACGGACCTTCCGCGTCGTACGTTGTAACGTTAAACGAGAAGTTCGTGTCGCCGCCATCGGTGTTTTCGCCATTGCTGTTGAGGCGATTGCCTTTGACGTCTTCCAATCGTTTGTTGGCAACGATTTCGTACGAGCCATTGACCAGATCTGAATCCAGCATGATAACGGCTTCCCACTTGTTGGAACCGAATTCCGACAGCGATTCTCCGTTTTCATCCAGAATGTACTGCGACATGTTCATGCCGTAGTAAATGTCGGTGATAACGCCTTGCAGCGGCGTGCCGTCTTTGGTCAGCTGCCAGTTTTCCGGATTGATAACGCTGTTGTCCCAATCTGCGCTTTCAGAATTGCTGAACTTGGTCTTGTAATCATAGTACATCATCTCTTCATTGAAGTAGACGATGACGTAATTGATGTTTTCACCGTTGATTTCAGCGTTCTGCTGGACGCGTTTGCCGTCAATGTTGATTCCGGAAACCTTCGGACCCGCAGTGTCCGTCGCCTCAACAAAGCCGCGAACGAGAACGTTGGTGTTGGAATAGCTGTTGAACGTGCTGTTGGCGTACTGATTGGACATCGTACGGCTGTTGTACAGTTCCTGCTGCAGATAGCCAATCTGGAACGAGCCTTCCGGCGTAACGTTGATTGTTGCGTCTGTTTGAGGAGTTCCCAAATCGCCATAGTAGTACATGGAAATGCCGTAGCGGGCGCGATTGTGAGTTCCACCGTCCTGAATGGTTCGGAATCGACCGCTTCTCAACCACGGGTAATCTGCCGGGTTATAACCGCCCTGCTCCGTCAACGGAGGCAAGACAAATGTGCCATAATACTGCAACGTAATATTTTCACCAACATTGCCGGCAAAGACAATGCGAATCTGATATTCGCCAACGCCCCAAATCGTTTCGCCGTCGTCATCTTGAGGCGCACTGACAAGTTCTACGTCGACGGGATTGTAACCCAAATTAACCAGATACGCTCGTAAAGAATCAATTGACGAGTTCACACTGTCTTCATCGGTGCAGTCAAACGTAAGCAACTGACCGGGATTCTCGAACGCGTCCGGTTCGCCGTTTACCTGAATAGCATAGTACAGAGTTCCTTCGACGTTCGGATTAAGCGTCAAGGTTTGAGCTTCCGCATTGCGAACCGTCGCGTTTTCCCACGTCATGCTCAGTTCCAGATCGTGGACGCCTCCCTGGAAGACAATCTCAAAGATTACCGGCAGACCGTCAATTCGACCCCGACGTTCCTGATCAGTCAGATTTTCATTATTGATGAAGTCCAAAATGTCGTTAAACGTCAAGTTGTCAAAGCGGGTAACGCCAGTCTCGAATTGTAACGCTGCTGCATTCTCGGTATACCACGTGCGGAACATTTCTATGTCCATGGATGCGGTGGAATAACGAGTCGTTTCGTTGTCAATGTGCATCAAGCCGCGAGATTGCAATTCGTTCCAGTCGATAGCGCGAACTTCAACCGGTCCTTCGTAAAGGTCCAGCTCTCTGTTGGTTTCATCGCGCCAACTGGTTCCAACCAGGTTTGTAGCCTGCGAAATCGCCTGCTCGATGGCTTCTGCCGCCTTGGCGTTATTCAGTCTGAACAAACCGTCGCCAATATCTTCGTATGCGCCAACGCCAAACAAATCAACTCCAATAGCCTGCGTCTGTTGATTCGCTTTATTGATAAGTGTAAAGCTGATGCTGTCCCAAATGCGGTTGAAGTCTACGTCCAAAGCGATATTGGCAACCGCCGTAACTCCATCGCGTTTGCTGTTAGCAACAGAATCGCTGTGGATAATGGCAGAAGGCGCCAAATCCGTCGAAACAGGAGTAATTGTATTGGT
>JAZUMX010000344.1:0-2188 GCA_045603865.1 Thermoguttaceae bacterium | reverse complement strand
TTTTAAAACTTCGCGAACATCCTCCGCAGCTCCGCGTCTCCGCGTGAGATTTGCCCGGGGGCTTACGTACCCCGGTTCGCCTATAGTCTATTACCAGTATGTTGCGCCTTGTGCTTTCAGCCAATCTGTCAGTTCTTGATTCCTCTTATCAGAGTAAGATAAAACTGTAAATCCTTGACGGTCTTTTGCATGAATATCCAGTCCCTGTTCAACCAGCCATTGCACCAGTTTCAAATTTCCGCTTTGGGCTGCATTATGCAAGATCGTCAGTTCATTTTTATCTTTCGCTTTGACGTCCGCGCCCTGTTTAACCAACCATTGAACCAGCTTCATATTACCGCTTCCGGCGCTATAATGCAAGACGGTTGTTTCGTAGGTATTTTTTGCTTTGACGTCCGCGCCATGCTCAACCAAATACTGAACTATTTCAAGACTTCCTTTTTCGGCGGCAACGTGCAAAACGGTAAAACCTTTTTTATCTATTGCCTTGACGTTTGCGCCATGTTCTACGAGATATTTAACAAATTCAAGATGGCCTCTCCATACAGCGCTATATAGGGCTGTTCGCCCAATAATACTATCCTTAGCGTTAATATCAATACCCTTTTCAACCAGATATTTAACCATTTCCAGATTGCCTCTTTCGACGGCGTTATACAAGACAGTAAACCCTCCGTCGTTTTTTGTGTTAACGTCTGCGCCTTGTTCGATAAGATATTTTACCATTTCCCATTGCATACATAAATCGGCGATACTCAAGACCGCCAACCCCTGATTGTCTTTTGCATCGATATCCGCTCCCTTTTCAACAAGAAATCTAACCACATCCAGATTACCGTCCCAAACGGCAGCATGTAAGACGCCTTTTTTATTATTATCTATTGTTTTGACATCAGCGCCCTTTTCAACCAGCAATTTAACCATTTCCAGATTACCTCTTTCGGCGGCATAAAACAAGGCTGTTTCTCCAGTAATGTCTTTTGTGTTGACATCTGCCCCACGCTTAACAAGCAATTGAACTACATCTATTTGATTTTCATAAGCGGCAAAATGTAAAGGCGTTACATTATGTTCGTTTTTTACGTTGACGTCAGCGTCATGTTTAATTAGCCACTCAACCAGTTTCATATTGCCACTCCGAACGGCACAATGCAAAACAGACATTCCCTCGCTGTCTTTTGCGTTGATATCTGCGCCATGTTCTATCAGAAAATTAATCATTTCCAGATTATCGTAACAGTAAGCAAAATGTAAGGCGATTCCGTTCTCATTACTTGCGTTGACGTCAGCGCCCTTTTCAACCAGAAACTTAAACACTTCCCAATTATTGTAAAATGCGGCATAATGTAATCCCGTCTTTCCATTGCGGTCTTTAGCATTGACGTCCAGCCCCTGCTCAACGAACCATTGTACCAATTCTAAATTACCGCTCCGTATTGCATAATATAAGATTGATGTTTTGTCATTGTCTTTCGTGTTGATGTCAGCGCCCTTTTCAACGAGTAATTTAACTCGTTTCAAATCTCCCATCAGCGCGGCATAACGAAGGACGCCGCCTTTTTCACTATCGGAACAATATGTAAAATCAAATTCTCCCGTTTGGAACATCTGTTCAAAACGTTCTACGCTTTCTTTGCCAAATATTTCGATAGCTCTCTGCGTTTTTGATTGATGGTTCGAGTTCTCTGCTCCGAAACAGACGCCTGAAATCGCGACTAAAACTGAAAGGTATGCACTCAAAACGGTTTTATAAATCATTGGGATGTTCTCCTTTAATAATTGCTGGTATTGTCTAAAAGGGAATTAAATAGATTGTATAATTTATTGAGAATATTGTAAAGAGATATTCTAAGGAAATTCGGAATTGACACAAAAACTCCATTGGGTTCGTTACCCGCTTGTTAAATACTCACTCAGAACTGCATAGCAGTTTTAGTCGAAAGCTTCACGGCGTTTTTTATTTCTTTGCGAACTTTGCGTTCTTTGCGGCTAAAAAAATATTTGGCGGCTGATACAGCCGCGATCCAGCGGGTCTGAGGGGTTGACACGTTCTCAAGGTTTTGAAGGCTTCCGCCACAAAGCGATTACCAATTAATAACTTTGCGAACTTCGCGGACTTTGCGTGCGGATTCTTCGGCGGACAGTATGTCCGCGAACCAGTTGCGCGAGCGGGCTTTCCACGTTCTAA
>JAZUMX010000343.1:0-1596 GCA_045603865.1 Thermoguttaceae bacterium | reverse complement strand
TAACGTCACGCAGTTTGCGGCGGACTTCTTCGTCTTCGATTTTTCGGGAAACTCCGACCCGTTCCATGGCAGGCATGAGAACCAGGTATCGCCCCGGAATGCTGATGTACGTTGACAGCGTTGGACCTTTGGAGCCGAGTCCTTCTTTGATAACCTGAACCAGAATCTCGTCGCCGCGATGTAACACGTCCTGAATCGGCGGTTTAACGCGTGGTCTGGCGCCAGGTCGCTGATGACGTCCGGGGCGTTCTTCTTCGTACGGCGTCGACCCCTGCTTGAAATACGACGGCTCCAGGTCGCTGATGTGCAAAAAGCCGTTGCGTCCGACGCCGAAGTCGATAAACGCCGCCTGAATGCTCGGTTCGAGATTGACGACGACGCCTTTGTAGATGTTTCCGACGTAGTTGTCTGCGCCGGTGTGTTCGATGTAAAGCTCTTCCAGAGTCCCGTCTTCGACAATCGCGATACGGCTTTCTTCCGGCTGAGAAACGTTGATAAGCATTTCCTGCTTCATGATAATATAACCCCTTTCATTGGGAATAGTCGGCGAAAAGATCGACCCGAAAGAAACGAAGCTTCAAAAGACCTGACGCCTTACCGTCAGTGAGATGAACGAGGGAGTGCTTAGTGCTTAGTGCTTAGTGATTTGTATTTAGCGCTTTGGATGCAAGTAATCCACTTCCTATGCACTATGCACTACGCACTATGCACTCATTTTAATTACGCATTACGCATTACCAATTTCTATCTCTTCCCTTGTTCCGCGAAGCAGAGGAGTCAGACCGGCGGCGGGACCGCTCGTTTCCGGAACTGGCGTCAAACCGGTTAAATTCAAAATGTCTTTGTACGTAACCGCGCCCTGAGTTTCGTCCGCCTTGAGTGTAAAGCGAAGGAAATCCTGTTTGAGCAGCGGGGCGTCTTCGGAATCGTCGTCTTGCTCCGATTCTGAAGGGCTGAACTGCGTTACAACGCTCATGTCCAAAACGGCGGACTGAACGTTTTTATTTTCGCAGCTTAACTGACCACTCTGAATTTGAGTTACTTTTCCCTGAACGTCCGACCGCATGCCAGCCGGGATAGGGAATCGCCAGGTATAGGAAACGGGGCGGGCTTTTTTCCGTCCTGTTTCGGGAATCGTCTGAGCGGAGTGGAACCGCAACCCACTTGCGGAACAGGCATTTAAGGACTCCTGCAATTCGACCGGATTGTATTCAATCGCGGTTTCCAATTCCATGATTTCGTTCAGACCGTCCACGCCCAGCGGCAGCGCGCTGGGAAAACTGACTTTCGGCTTCGGATGAAATCCCTGACTCATGGCGACTTGAACTTTGGCGACTTTAAGCAGACGCAGCATGTAGTTCATCAAATCGCGATGACCCAGAAATCGCAAATCTCCGTCTTTTTGAAATCTCAATCGAATTCGATGACGAGTCTCGGGCGCTGAGGAATCGTTGTTCTGCCAGCTTTTCTTCTTTTTGTTTCCCATAGACCTCGTCCTGACGCCTGCGCCGTGCAGACGTCAGCTTGAAAAATGTGATTTATGTTAAGTTCAAGACGGCAAAAGGAAAACGCGGCTTTCCCCGTCCTGAACGGATA
>JAZUMX010000342.1:0-1854 GCA_045603865.1 Thermoguttaceae bacterium | reverse complement strand
CCCGGCATCGTCAGCGACCTGGCGGCGTGTTTCAATATTCTATCTGGATATTCAGAATCCGTCGGCTGGAAATACCTTACCGTCGAACCGCATTTGCTGTGTCAGCGAATTCTTGATCTGATTCAGCAGGAAATCGACCAGTCCAGCCCCGCCCAGCCTGGGCATATCATGCTTAAATGCAATTCGCTGGAACATCCGGACGTTATCGAAGCGCTTTACAGGGCGTCGCAAAAGGGCGTTAAAATCGACATCAACGTTCGAGGGATCTGCTGTCTTCGTCCCGGCGTAAAAGGGCTGTCGGAGAACATTCGCGTTTCCTCGATTGTCGGTCGTTATCTGGAACACGCCCGCATTTACTATTTCAAAAACGGCGGACATCCGGAAGTGTTTCTGTCCTCTGCCGACCTGATGGTTCGCAATCTGGAAACGCGTATGGAAACGATTTTCCCGGTTTTGGACGACAAGATTCGAGTTCGTTTAACGGAAATGCTCAAGCTGTATTTCTCCGACAATCAAAAACGTCACACGCTCGACAAAAACGGCGTCTGGAAACGGGTCAGCTCGGCTGGAGAACCGATTTGCGCTCAGGAAATTCTGCACAATCAGGCGGTTCAAGCGGTAGAAAACGTCATGCTCAAACCGGGTAAGTACATTCCCATAAAAGGAAAGTAAACAGAGAAAGACGGATTATTCATTGTCTTTATCCGATTCGCTTTCCAAATCGTAAACTCGAATCAGCGGAACGGATTTCAGGTTCCATGGTCCGGGACCGGTAAAAGGAATCGCGACTGTATACGCTGGCGTTTGCGTTTGAATCAAGCGCCAGTCCTTTTCATTCATCACGCTGGGGCGGGTCTGCATAACGTACCAGCGATAGCGTCCCGGCGCCGCAGAGGCGTAATTGACGCGCAGCTTTTTATCTTCAATCAGTTTATTGAGATTAAATCGAGAACAAATCTGAAACTGAACTTTCTCTCCCGGCTTGCTGTTTTCGTTAATCCAGTTTAACGTAGAATCGTCCAGGTCCGTCCACCAGTACGTCGGCTCCAAGCCCAATCGATACGCGCCGGGAAGCCCTCCAACCGTCAGATTATAATACGAAAGCCAATGCGGGGCGTAAATAATCCAGCTGCTCAACGACCCGAGAACAATCGCAATCAAAAGAGAGTTGAATACAACGCGCCGACGGCGTTCCAATAAACGCTCAAGCGCTCTGGATAGCGTCTGCGTTCCCAGCCCGGCAATTATCGCCAGAAACGCAAACGCCGTTATTATCAGCCGTTCGTTGTCGTGAGCTGGAACGTGCGGCAACGCGCGAATGACAAGCAGAATTATCGCGTTAAAAAACAGACTTTGAGCAAACAGCGTCTTGCGATTGCGCCATAACTCTCCAAAGCCGAGAATGACAAGCGCCAATATTCCTACAGGAATGGTAATCGCAGCCCAAACAAGCGTATTGTACCACGGGAGCGAATTCGTGATGCTGTACAGACGTCCGAAAAAGTAACCGGTCAAGTTGAACGTCTCTTCGCGTCCCAGATTGCGGGAAAAGAACTCGCAAATTCCGCCAACCGGATTAGACCATAGCGGCGGATTGACCGCGTAAAACGTCAGCCCGGCAACGGCAAACCCCGTCAGCAAATAGAAAAACAGGCTACGGTTTCTATGGAATATCCAGACCGCGGCAAAGCAGGGAATCGCCAGCCAGCCGGTGAATTTCGATGCCATCGCCAACCCCAGAAAGACGCCAAACAGAACCGCTTGCCACGGCGATTTGGGCGCTTCGTCTTCTGGAAAGAAACCCCACGCCAAAACCCAGCAGGACGTTAGTATAGAATCGTTGACCGCAAAATG
>JAZUMX010000341.1:0-2219 GCA_045603865.1 Thermoguttaceae bacterium | reverse complement strand
CTCCCCTTACTAAAGTTTTTTGGAAAGGGGAGTTTGAGGGGAAGAACCTTTTTTTCAAAAAAGGTTTTCCCCTCTTAATAAAACTTGAAAAAACTTCTCTAAAAGGGAGCCAGCTTGCTGGCGACCGAAAGTTTTTTCAAGGCGGACGAAGTCCACCATATACGGCACAATTCTTTCCTATCTTTTCTATCTTCTTAATCTTTCTCTCTTTTTTCAAATATTTTTCCACTTCCTCCATTTCGATTGCAAAATTGAGTGTATAATATAATATAGTATAAAAAGCGATAATCCATTTTGCGCCCGGACGTTCTGGAGCAAAAGTCGTTTACATAACCGTCAACCAGTTTTACCCATCGAAGGAGTAAAAACATGGCTAATTCCATAATCCGATCCTTCCTTTCTTCCCGCTGCAATATGACGCGTAAATCGTTGTTGGGGCTGATAAGCGCTTTCTTACTTGGCGTTGTTTTCTGCGTCTGCGCTTATGCCGATACCGTTATTTCAGACGGCTTTATTCATGGCTATTGGTTTGAAAACAATACAGCCGACGCTATGAATACTTCTAATGGAGCTAATTCTAAAGGAACGTTTGACAGCAGTTCCATTGGCGGCGGTTTCATTGGCGAGTCTATTTATTTTAGCAACAGCGCTTATGTGCGTCTGGAAAATTCCAATAACACTGACTTTGGAATTGCCGCAGGAAAAGACGGTAAAATGACAATCATGTGTTGGTATTATCCAACGGAAAGTACAACAAACGCTCGCGTTCTTGTTTCAAATGAAGACTGGTATAAAGGGTTAAATCCTGGCGTAACGATAGACGCTCAATATCTGACTGGACCTGATTTTAATTTTGGCGATGGCGTTCAAGCGCATCGTTGTGAATACGTAGCTAAAAAAACCGTAGCTAATAAATGGCAATTTGTCGCGGTTTCAGCTGATATTCAAGCCGGTACGGCTGACCTTTATTACGGAGCGGTCGATGGCAATTTGCAATTGCTTAAGACGATGGATATTTCCAAGCTGGACTCCTTTTTGAGCAGTTATAAATGGTATCTTGCCACCGACTATTCCAATTATGACTATTATTTTCGTGGTTATATGGATGAAGTTGCATTCTGGAATCGCGCATTAACACAGGCTGAAGTTACGTCAATATTTAACAACCAGAAAGCTGGGACGGGATTGGGCGTTCAGCTTGCCAGAGCGGATGGCGGTTCTGTAACTCAAGGCGATGGAACTTGGGATACAGATACAAACTGGTCATACAGAGCGGTTCCGGATTCTCAAACTGACGTTATTATTAATCATTCAATAACAGATAGCGCAGACCGAACGGTTAATGCGAATATGACGATTAATAACGATGGGGCTTATACGTCGTCTGGTACGCTTACGCTCGGCGATGGCGAGAATTTAACGGGAACGCTGACTCTTAACGGCGGGACAGCCAGCGTTGAAGGTTTGGTTCTTTCATCTAACAGCGACGCTGTTAATCTCTCAGCAGGTACGCTCAATATTGGTTCAAGCAGTACGCTTTACAATCTTTCCGGCGGAAGTATTGGCGAGAATGATCAGATTATTCCCTCAACGCTGACGGTTGAAGGCGATTTAACTCTCAGTAATAACGAGGAGTCAACGTTTATCGGGTCGATTACCGCTCAGAATATCACAGTTAACGCATTAGATGGCGCTGCTTTGAAGATTTACGCAGACGCAAATAATAAAGTTACCGCTGACAGCTTAACGGTTTCTTCCGGCGAGTTGGATTTCAAAGGGTACTTTGAAGGTAGTATTGAAGTTTTTAACGGCTCGATCTTCTCGCCCGGCAATTCCATTGGGACAGCCGACATTACAGGCGATATCACCTTTAAAAGCGATACCGCAGATTCAAACGGCGTTGCGTTGTTTGAGTTCGGCGCTTATGCCGACGGAGCAGACGTAAATCACGACCTGTTTGTTATGGAAAACGGCGGTATTTTTACGGCTGACAATGGCGTGATTCTACTGGACTTTGCCAATAACGACGAGAACCTCTGGGCGACGAAGGATAATAAATACCTGCTGGTTTCTAACGGTGGATTTACTGACGGAGATGATTATTCTTCCTGGCTGGCAACAACGCCGGATTATTCGAGCCTGTTCAAATTGACCGGCGGCGCTGACGGCTTGTATCTGGTCGGTATTAAGGCGGCTCCTGAACCCGGCTCCGGCGTTCC
>JAZUMX010000340.1:0-3620 GCA_045603865.1 Thermoguttaceae bacterium | reverse complement strand
GTATATTCGCAACAGGAGTTCTTGCGCGGTTTGGGGCGTGATGGAATCAGACGCAGAACGAGCGTCATGGGATGCGTTCTGGACGGAATCCAGAAAGAGCCGGACCTTATTCGCTGCATCAAAAGCAGAGTCGCAGGACGTTCTATAGGCTGCTTTTATCGCCTCTATGCTCCACGCTGTATTGAAAAGATTATCATCCGATAAATCGTTGTCCCAAACGCCGGCGTCCGGGTTTTGACAGTACGCAAGATATTTCATCGCGCCTTTAGCGGCTTTGTAGTACTCTGATTTACCGGTTCTGACAGCGGCTTCGCCCAGAGCCAACGTCGCCAGGGCGTGATTGTAAAACGGCTCGCCGGGTTCGCGATAGCGGACGCCGTTAAAATCCTCGCTGGTTTTGCCGTGCTGAACCAAATAGTTCAGACCGCTCTCGACAGCGTCTTTGTATCCGCTTGTTGGGTCAAGACAACCCGCAGCCAGAAACGGCAGTAACGCCAACCCGGTCGCCCCGTTGACGTTCAAAGACGGCTTGGCGTTATCAGTAATAGTCCACGACCCGTCTTCCGATTGACGACTTTTCAGCCAACACAGCGCAAGATGAACGGCGCGTTCTGTTTCCTCTGACCCTCCGTATTTCGCGATCGCGCGTTTTTTCGCATTCGACCATAAGGTGTAATCGTCATACCAAACGTCCGGGTGGGCGTTACCAAGATAAAGTTCGTTGAATGAGTATTGAGAACGAACGGTATTGAGCGTACCGGGAATGTTGACGTCGACGGGCGTTGTATTTTCGTCGTTCGGCGGAGCGCCTTCGTTTCTGGCGGGAACGCTCTGTTCCTGTTCCTGCCTGAAAAAAACGCTTTGATAACACAAAAAGACTATAGACAACAGCGCCATGACAGCAAAGACAACCCCAATTTGAATTCCGATCGTTTTGACGAAATAATTCAAAAGGGTTGTATCGGTAACGGTTCGCCTTTGATTCCTGTCCGACATTGCTCTGCGTCTGTTCAAAAAGATTCCATGTAATAGCCTTCCTGAATTAATAGACGTCTGACGGTGAGCGTTATTAGGAAGAACGAAAAAATAACCGGCGTTCAATAGAGTTGCCCGACTGGAAGAAGAGTCTGCAAAAAAGATGGAGAGAAAACGTCGCGATAGCGACAGCGGACGAAAGTCCGCTAAAGTCCCGACAGGGACGAAACTCTCTATAACCGGCGGTTTCAACCGCCGGAGGGAAACATGTAAATTGAATATCGACGAATACGCTTTCTCCCCGCGCCCCCATTTGGGGGCGCGGGGGGAAAGCGGCTAGAGTGACAGGGGGTGCGTATCGCGATTGTTCCGGGGGCTAAAGCCGCCCGGTTACAAGAGTTGCGTCCTTTCAGGACGAGGTTCAACTTCTCATCTCAACTACTTTCGCAGGATATTTTTGCGGCGCCCATTCTGCATTGAAACACGGTCAATTCTAAAGAAAGTTTATACACTTTAACAATTTAAAAAAACAACTGTTAATATTTTGAACAAAAATATCAATTAAAACGTATGGATCAATAGAATGAATGATCAGTTATACCCTCGGTTCCGATTATTCTTTCAAAACGTAAGCTGTTTTTGTTGATTGTTTGGCTTTACCACCACAAAATCAGGGAGACAATCAGTTATGAAGAAGATTCTTGTTGCAATCATTGTTTGCTTGAGCCTTGCTCTTTGCAGCTCAGCAATGGCGCAAGGTCCCCATCGCGGCGGACCTGGTCCAGCGCATCACGGCGGCGGTCCGGGATTCCATGGCGGACCTGGTCCTGTTCATCACGGCGGTCCGGGATATTATCGTCCCGCGCCTCCTCCCCCGCATTATTATCGGCCCGCGCCTCCGCCTCCGCCCCGGTACTATCCCAACTATTACTACCGCAGCTATTACTACCCCTATTACTATCCAGGGTATTACTATCCTGGAACGGGTCTTTACTACAGTACTCCAGGTTTTGGATTTTCCATTTCCCTGTAAACAGAACTGCTGAATATGTCAATTGGTATTCAGGTTAGCGTGCGTTTCTGTATTGTGATTTACCTCATAATACAGAAACACATGCTTAAAACGGATTCTCTAATAACAGATGTCAAATTGCCGGATAATCTTTTATGCCAGTTAACCAATCGGTGAAAATCCGTATTTTCCAGGGGGCTTACGCACCCCGGCTCGCCAAAATCCGTGAACGGACTGACCCGCACATAACCTGTGACCAGCGCCTCGCCGTAGCCGCTATTCTTTAACTCCCACTTGAACGGGTTCTATGGGCAGGGCTTTGGAGATGTCTTTGGGATTGATTTTGACCAGCAAGCCGCGGTGTCCGGCGTTGATGTAAATAAACGGCTCGTCGAGAATGGTCGATTCGACGAAAACGCGCATTCTTCGCTTCGTTCCGAAGGGACTGGTGCCGCCGACCTGGTATCCAGAATGTTTGTCGGCGACGGCGGGCTCGCACGGCTTGACCGATTTCACGCCCAGTATTCGCGCCATGTTCTTTGTGGATATTTCCAGATCGCCGTGCATGAGGACGATAAACGGCTCTTTGGCGTCCGTTTCCAGAATAATCGTCTTGATACAAACGTGCTCGTCAACGCCAAGCTCTCGAGACGACACCCGCGTTCCGCCGCGCGGTTCGTACTTGTACTCGAAAACTTCAAACGGAATATCGCATTTCTTCAGAACTCGCAAAGCGAGCGTTTCAGGAATCTTATCTTTTTTGGACATGGAAAATTAATTCGGAATTAGGAATTCGGAATGCGTAATTGGGGTTAAGGGGGACGTGGTTAGAACGCAAAGCGCGCCTGAGCCGGAATTGCCAGAAATCGAGAGCGCGCCTGACAATGTCTGCCTTCGTTTAATCTCTTCCGAACAGTTTGTTAAACAATCTGGCAATCCACGACTGATTCTTCGCCTGAGCGAGTTTCTCTTGCATTTCAGCTAATTCTTTTTGCGCCTGAGCGAGTTTCGCCTGCGTCTGGGCTAATTCTTTTTGCGCCTGAGCGTTTTCCGGCGTTTGCGGTTCCGGCGTTTCGTCTGACTCGGAAGACGGCTGCGGGGTAGATTCAAGAGAATTGATTCTGTCCCGAACCTGCTGTAAATCTTTTTTTATCTCGGCGTTATCAGGCTGCTTTTCAGCAAGCTTCTGAAGGATTTCCAGCGCTTTATTATACCGTTCCCCGGCAGTTGGAATATTCCCATCTGCTTTTTCACAATCGCCCAGACAGCGATAGATCTTACTTAGCAGCTGTTGAGAATGAAAATCATTTGGATTCTTGTGTATCAGCGGTTCCAGAATTTGCAGAGCTTTATTACTCAACTCTTTCGCAGCCGCAGCATTATTGGCAATAATTTCCAAATCGCCAAGATCATAATAGTATTCACTCAAATCCCGCTGGGCGACAAAGTCATTTGGCGACGTTTCTGCCAACTGCTTAACAATTTCCAGCCCCTTCTCGTACCATTCCCTCGCGGCGGCAGCGTTTCCGGCGGCTTGCTCCAAATCGCCAAGACGCTCGTACGAAATACTCAAATCCTGCTGGTACTGAACGTTCTCCGGCGCCTTCTGAGCCAACTGCTTAGCAATTTCCAG
>JAZUMX010000339.1:0-9536 GCA_045603865.1 Thermoguttaceae bacterium | reverse complement strand
TCCCGGCTGGAACCGGATTCCCGGGACAGCGGGGATTGCGAACATACAAATCTCCGCTCGTATACAAAATAATCGCGCTGTATTGCGTCAGGTCTTCCGCAAAGACGTTTCCGTCTTTCGTGCAAACGACGTCCAAACCGTTCTTCTCGCCGAACGCTTTGAAAAACGACCCGCATTTACCGGGCTTACCGTCAACGTCGCGAGTCGGGTCGTGAATGTACCCGGAACTGTAATCGTAGTACAGGACTTTCTTTTTCGACTCTTGAGCCAGCAGCGGAGCGCCCGACAAGGTCGGTTCCTGATTGGACGTGGGTTGCGCCGAAACGGGCTTTTTCGGAAGCAAAACATTTTCCTGTCCGCATGCGTGGCTCGCCTTGAACGTCAAAGCGCTGGAAAGAGCCGTCCATTTTAAAAATTTTCGTCTGGTAGTCATGATGGGAAGTTGCGAGTTGCGAGTAGCGAGTTGCGAGAAAATTTTGTGAGCACCCTCGCCATCTAAGGATATAACTTTGTTCCCCTTTTATATTCCTAATTGTACACGATTAAAAATTGAATTGCAAGGGGATATCTTTTACAAAAATCAACAATGTTGAAAATTGAAAGTCGAGAACGATTGGAGGGTAGACGTCCGCGTCGACCGCTGGCGTCCTCGCCTGCCAATGGAAATAAAGATCTGGAAACCATCTCCGTTAAGCCCGGATCACGAGCGTGTCGCCCGCCGAAGAATTTTTAGCCGCAAAGAACGCAAAGGACGCAAAGAAATGAAAGGCGGTAATGGAGTTCGCAAAGCGAACGGAATTACGCTTAGGCGAGCCACGGGTGTAAACATATATTGGCGAGCCGGGAACGTTAGTTCCCGGGTGTGAGCGTTAGCGAACGTAACGGCGAACCAAAACGCCTAACGGATGAAATTCCGCAACTATGCCTTGTTTTTCCGGCAAATAGTCATTTCTTAATTAGTGGGAACAGATGCTGGGGCGTAATACCACTTGCGCTTTTTGCGTGAACGTCCAGCCCCTGTTCAACCAACCATTGCATCAGTTTCATATTTCCGCTTAGGGCGGCGTCATGCAAAACCGTCCAGCCGTTATTATCTTTTGCGTGAACGTCCAGCCCCTGTTCAATCAACCATTGCATCAGTTTCATATTTCCGCTTAAGGCGGCGTCATGCAAGACCGTCCGATTCTTTTCATCTTTTGCTTTGACATTTGCGCCCTGTTTAACCAGAAGCTCAACCAGCGCCAAATTACCGCTTTTAGCAGCAAAATGCAAGACTGCCGTTCCGTAGTTGTTTTTTGCGTTAACGTCCGCTCCATGTTCAACCAAATATTTAACCATTTCCAGATTGCCTTTTTGGGCGACTGCGTGCAAGACCGTAAATCCTTCATTGTTTTTTGCGTTGACGTCCGCTCCAAGTTCAATCAGAAGTTTAACCATTTCCAGATTGCCGCTTTGAGCGGCTCTGTACAAGGCAGTCTCTCTAAAAATACGATCCTTTGCATTAATATCTACGCCCTTTTCAACCAGTAATTTAACGGTTTCCCGGTTGCCGGACTGGACGATTGAATGCAAGAATCCAATCGTTTTGACGTCCGCGCCTTGTTCAATCAGGAATTTAACTACTTCACTTTTATTATTAGCGTCAATAGCGGCAATATACAAGACAGACAAACCCTTGTTGTCTATTGCATTGACATCCGCTCCCTTTTCAACCAGTAATTTAATCACATCCAGATTGCCGTTTAGGACAGCGTCATACAAGGCGGTCTTTCCATCGCTGTCTTTCGCGTTGACGTCCGCGCCCTGTTTAATCAGCCACTCAACCTGTTCCAGATTACCGCTTCGGACGGCGAAATGCAAAACAGTCCTTCCAGAATAACCTTCTGAGTTGACGTCCGCCCCGTTCTCAACAAGACATTTAACAATGTTCCAACGATTGAGGGCAGCGGCAATATATAAGACCGCCATGTTCTTATTGACTTTTATATTGACGTCCGCGCCGTGTTCAACCAGCCACTCAACCACTTCCAGATTGCCTTGTTTGACGGCATAAGACAAGACCGTCTCTCCATTGACGTCTTTTGCGTTAATGTCCAGTCCCTGATTAATGAGCCACTGAGCCGTTTCCAGTTTATTATTACACATAGCGCTGACCAGGACTGTAACTCCATTGCCGTCTTTTGCGTTGAGGTCAGATCCTTGTTTAACCAGCCATTGAACCAGTTTCAAATTACCGCTTCGGGCGGCGAAATGCAAAACGCCAACCGCCTTGGCATCCGCTCCCTTTTCAACCAGCCATTGAACCAGTTTCAGATTACCGCTTTGGGCGGCAGAATGTAAAACGCCAACCGCCTTGGCGTCCGCACCCTTTTCAACGAGATACTGAACTACTTCCAGATTGCCGGATTGAGCAGCTCTATGCAAGATTGAACTTAATGAGTTGTCTGTTACATTGACGTCTGCTCCATGTTCAATAAGCCATTCAACAACGTCCCATTTTTCTCTATCGACAGCAAAACGGAGAACGGATGTTCCAAACATATTTTTTGCATTGACGTTTGCGCCCTTTTCAGCCAGAAACTGAACGGCTTCCAGTTTACCGTTTTCCGCGGCAGCATGTAAAACCGTATTTCCGTAGTTATCTTTGGATTTGAAGTCCGTGCCCTGTTTAACAAGCCATTCAACCAATTCACGATTACCGTTTTCAGCTGCATAATGTAAAACGGACCTGCCGCCAAAGTTTTTTGAATTGACGTCCAGCCTCTGTTTAACAAGCAATTGAACCGTTTTCAAATTGCCGTTTTCTGCGGCAGCATGTAAAACCGTATTTCCCCAGTTATCTTTGGCATTGACGTCTGCGCCCTTTTCAACAAGATATTTAACCAATTCCCTGTTACCATTTTGAACGGCGAAATGCAAAACCGTCTCTTCTTTTTTATTTTTTGCGTTGACGTTTGAACCATGTTCAGTCAACCATTGAACCAGTTCCAGAGCGCCCTCTTTGGCAACAGTGTGCAAGATAGTCTCTCCTTCGTAGTTTTCTGCGTTGATATCGGCGCCATGTTCAGCAAGATATTTTAGCGCTTCATATTTTTTGTGTAAGAAGGCATGCTGCAAAAGCGTATCGTCCCAATTACTACTAACATTGACGTCCGCGCCATGTTTAACCAGAAGCTTAACCATTTCGAAATTGCCTCTTGATATGGCATACTCCAAGACGGCGCTTTTAAATTTGTCTTTAGCGTTGACGTCCGCTCCCTTTTCAACGAGATACTGAACTACTTCCAGATTGCCGCTTTCGACGGCATAATGTAAAACACTGCTTCTATAATCGTCTTTTTCATTGACGTCTGCGCCCTTTTCAACGAGCAGTTTAACTCGATTCAAATCTCCCTGCCGCGCAGCGTAATGAATAACAGAGCATTTACTTTTCTCGTTTCGATAGTGAAAATCGAATTCTCCTGTTTGGAACATCTGTTCAAAACGTTCGACGCCTTCTTTTCCAAAGCATTTAACAGCCGTCTGAACCTGATTGTCAGAATTTTCGGATCCAAAACAGGCGCTCGATATTACGACTAAAACAAAAAAACATACGTTTAAAACGGATTTATGAATCATCGGGATGCGCTCCTTAAATATGCGTTTGTTTTTCTAGTGGAATTCAATTATTCCTTATTATAGACTATAAAATTTGTTGTTTTTTGTCAAGAGAAGTAATAACAGAAATGAGCTATTAGCTCTTAGCTCCTAGCCGCTAGCTTGGTTATCCCTATTTCTTGCGATAACGCACGAATCAGGTTTATCAAGCTAATAGCTAGAAGCTAGAAGCTAGAGGCTTAACATCGGAAAAACGGTTCATCCGACAAGTTGGTACTTGAGCTAAAAAACAGGTGTTTTTTCGTCTCAAAGTATTTTTAAACACGAAATACACGAAAGGATTTATTTTTAATCTTATATTTTTCGTAAATTTCGTGTTTTTCGTGATTATAATTCAATGATTCACGAATGAACAATGAATTGTCAACAATTCAATCGGTGAAAATCCGTTTAATCCGTCAAATCCGTGAACGGACTGACCTACGGAAACATCAGGTACCAACTTACCGGAAGAGCCGGAAAAGCTCAAGTCGTTTCAGGTTATTTATCGTATCCGACTTTAAGCAGGTATTCCAAATCGAACGATTCACCGGCTTTACAGGTAATCGGACCTTCGTGAACAGGGCTGGGGATGATGCAGTAATGTCCGCCGTCGAGTAAATAGAATCGCGTTTGCTCTGTCCCCTTAATGATAATAAACCGAACGCCCAACCCGGTCTTTTCGTCACGGAAATCGCACCACGACGCCGGTTTGGCTCGGACGGCATGTTTTGTATTGCCGCCGTTTTCGCAAGTCAGCTTGAATCCCTTGACCGACTGATTCATTCGCAAAGACAAGCCCGCGTATCCGCCCCAGGGTATGTTTAGCGGCGTACGGTCAAAGACAAGGTCTGCGCCTCCGGCGGTGAAATGATGTTTGAACGAAATCGAATAGCTCCCTTTTTCGTCAGGGGCGGAAAAGACGACGGTTCTGTCTTCCGTTAAAAGAATAACATCCGGGTTGCGATCGTCAAAAT
Source organism: Thermoguttaceae bacterium (assembly GCA_045603865.1). GTDB lineage: Bacteria > Planctomycetota > Planctomycetia > Pirellulales > Thermoguttaceae > RUG11551. The sequence goes on along the minus strand of JAZUMX010000339.1, from coordinate 4,923 downwards.
AGCGCAGCTTGATTGTAACAGTTGCTGACAAGCCGTCAATAACGGCGTCCCACGATTCAACCTCGGTCTTTCCGTTGGACGGTTCCCAGTAATTGACGCCGTTGATAAACTTCCAGCTAAACCAAAGCCCGGTATGCCATCGGTGGTCTTTTGGACGAAGCTCGGAAATAACATGCCCGTCCGGCAGCGCAACCGGATGAATATACGGCTTGCCTTCTGGCGTTTTGACAACCAGTTCCCAAACGACCGTAGCGCCGTTGACGAGCTTGACGCCGTTGTCCGTTTTAACGCATTGATAATCCGCCGCGCAGACGACGGAACTGAGGGCTAAAAACAGGGAAAGGAATATATATCGCATGGTCAGGTTAAATAAACTAAATAAAGTATTAGAAATAGTCAAAGCGACCAACGGGAGCGATTATAATACGTTTCGCGTGGTAACGCGGACTGGCTCCCCCACCATCGGGGCTTGAAAAATTTTGGTCGCCGCCACAATAGATAAATGGAATCCTGCCCAGCGGCTCGACAACGCCGTGGTCGTACCAGTCGAGCGGGTCGTGGCAAGGTTCTGTTGAATCGACAAACTTAAAGTCGAAGCGGAATGAGTCCGACGTCAGCCCCAAAGCGCTGCGCGGGACCGTGACCGTTGTTACTTCCCCGTCGATTTTCATCTCGCCCAGTCCGTTGACAGCTTTGCCGTTGACAAGAATCCGCATGAAATCTCCCTCGCCTTCTTTGCCAACAACGGGCTTTTGCGTCTTGACGATAAACGTTACGTTCTGATGATTGTGCATGACGTCAATCCATTCCGGCGCGTTGCGCTGCGTATGGTTGACGTATCCTGAATGGTCGCGCGGCATGGCGGAATCGGCAAAGCATCGGTATCGTTTGCGTTGATTGGGCGGATTTGGCGTCAGGTCGTCTGTTACGCCCTTGAATTTCCGGACGTTTTCGCGCAGCAGAAGAAAGTAATTATCGCCATACCCGCCGCGCATCATCTCGATGTCGCGGGAATACTCGCAGTTCGCGCAGTCTACAAACTTGAGAGGGCGTTCCGGCGTCCCTTTCCAGCGGCCGGCAATCCATTCATTCCAGCCTGTTACCAGGACGATGTCGGGTTTTGCCTCGAACGCCCGATCCCACTGTTCCTGGAAGTTGTAACCCTTCTTCCATGCGTCTGGCGCCGGGTCGTTAGATCCGTTATGAAACGCCCGACCGCGATTGCCGGTTTCTCCGTACAAGGCGCTGTCGCCGAATCGAAGCTGCGGATGCTGCGCGACGGAAACGTTCATCACCGTTCGGGCGACGTCCTCGCCTTCGTAAACCCTCTGCGGACGCTGAAAGTCCATCCACGGCCAGCCCCCTTTTTTAACGGGTTCGCGGGGAAACTGCGGCTTTACGATCGTGAAGAAGTTCCGGACTTCTTCGGAGCATTGTTCTTTCTTGGCGATGATAACCGGTTTGCCGTCCAGTTCATACCAGACTTCTTTTGCGAATCCGGGCTTGTAGATCGCTTCGTAGATTTCGCCAGCGCGTTTCCCGGAATGCATGTTTGTATAGAATAATACTTTCGGGACTTTCCAGCCGGCGTCGTGGTATTCTTTCAGAACGCTCATAACCAGTTTGGCGTTTTTTTTGTAGATGTACGAGTTGGTCGTGTCGAAGAACAGGAAGTCGATATCGCACTGCATGAGGAGCTTTATGTGACGCCGGACGACCCATTCGTCGTCGGAGCAATAGTAGCCATAAAGCGGTTCTCCCCAATGGTGATACGTCCCTTCGGCGCCCCACAGCGGGTTGTCGGGCTTGTGTCCCGCGTCCGGATCCGCCGCCAGAATTTTAGAGATGTCGTAAGGTCCCTTGCGTCCATGCTCGCCAAGCCAGAGAAAATAGAAAATGCCAACCTGACGCTCCCTGTCAGACGCCGCGGCGCTTTCCGCCATCGCGAACGCAGGCAGCCCCAACGTCAGAAATAAAAGCGTCAGTAAGAACCATTTCGTTTTTAGTTGCGTTGTCATAGTATTATCTCACTTTATTGCAGACTCTTAACGATCCACTTCTTTTCCGCTGGCGCGTCAGTCCAGGGTTCTCGAACGCGGAGATTCATCTCGCGCGTTTCTCCCGCGTCGAGGAAGAAGTAATTGTCGTTCGCTACAAACTGACAGTCCGCCGGTTCCAGATCAAACCACGTCAGAAGCGACGGAACCGAAGACGCGTTTTGAATTCTGACTGTGTATTCCGTCAGACGGTACGAACCGTCGCGAGTGGACGTTTCGTTCACGATTTCCAGATTCAAGGACGATTTCGGCGCTTTTTTCATCGCTTGAGTCAGAGGCGCGAATCCTTCTGCCGCCGGCCAGTTTGTTGGAGCGGTCGTATATTTTTTATAAAAATCCCCGGTTTCCATCTGAGGTATCGTGCGAAGCCAGTAAACGCTGCGAGAAACCCGTTTTCCATCCGCCCAGAGTTCTACAATCGGGAAGAAGAACCGGCTCCGGTACTCTGTTGGAATCTGGAACTCAGGAAAATCAATTGCGGAGTCTTCTCCCGTCCGGTCTTTTGTTTGTTTGTAAACGGTCTGAAGCGAATCGTCCAACACGCGAACGCGAAGCTCGCCTGCAATTGCGGGCTTCCAGTCGAGATTGAGAACTTTAACCTTAACTGGAACCGACTCGCCGGACTTCCAGAGAATTCTCGGAAGATCCAACATGACGTGCGTCGGCTCGTACGCTCGCCGAACGAAATAGTACGGACCCATGGGCTGTCCCGTTCCGTCTACCAACTGAATGGCGGCAATCGTCGGCCAGGACCGGGAGAATACCCACGGCATTATCCCGGTTGTAACGGGATAATTCGCCTCAATGCCCTCGCACATCGCCTGATAAAACTCGCCGGCGCCCATTTGCGAGCCAAACGCCAGCGATTCAAGGTCCATGTCAGCTGCTGTTACAAAATGAGACGCGCGCGTGAGCATACGCGGGACGCGAGACGGGAAATACTCGACAAAGTGATGAACCGATTCCGGCGCCAGCGCGCGGTACTCGTCAGAATACATTTTATTGGCGTACTTGTATTCATCCGGGTTGATATACGGACGAAGCGACCGCGGAGAAACAACAGAGTGAATTCCGCTCTCTGCAAGGTACGGGTAATCCGCGAAGCTGCGTTTGTACCAGTTCGCGTCCCAGTCCGGGTAAACGTGATACGCGCCGTCGTCGGGGGAAGTGCGAAGGAACTTGCGCGTTGAGTCCAGTTCGTTGACGTCCCGTTCAATAATCCCGATTTTAGCGGTGTTGTCCGGCCCGTACGGGTTGAACTCGTTCCCGCCGCACCAGACCGCCAGCGAGGCGCGATTCCGCAGACGGTAAATCGTCTGAAGAACTTCCGATTCAAAGACCTCGTGCGGCCAGCCGTCTGACGTTTGATTTCCAATGGAAAAATCCTGCCAGACCAGAATTCCGAATTCGTCACAGGCGTCATAGAACGCCTCTTCTTCCCGAAAACCGGGCCCCCATACCCGCATAATGCGGACGCCTGCGTCTCGAGCCAGACTCAAATACCAGCGGTACTTTTCCGGTTTGAGGTCGCGTAAAACGTCAATCAGCATCCAGTTTACGCCCTTGAGGAAAACTGGCTTGCCGTTTACGACGCATTGCCATTTCCCCCAGCGATCGCCCAGTTTCGGGCCGGCAGAGTCCGTCCATTCAATCGTTCGGATGCCAAATCGGAAACGGATTTCGTCCTGCGTTTGCCCGCCGGCAAGAAGCTCGACTTTCACGTTGTAAAGCGGCTGAGCGCCCAATCCGTTCGGGAACCAGATCGCAGGATTTTCCAGTGTCATTTCCCCCCGAACCCAACTCCGGCGGGTTTTCAGGTCAATGGGAACCGTTTTCTCAAATTGCTGACCGTCTCGACTTAACGTAAGCCGAAGGGAGTATTGTTTACCGTCGCGTTCAGTTTGGGGAATCGTCCCGTATGCTGGCGTTTTGGCGTCGAGCTGATAGTTGTGAAGCTGATACTGTTTGACCGCCAGCGACTGAATTCCAGAGAGGATTTCCGTCTCAAATTTCACAACCGCCTGTTTGCCGTCGGGAGAAACGGATTGCGTTGTGAGGAACGGCCGTTCAATGTGCGTTTTGGGCGCATAATCGAGCCGGGCGCCGCGCCAGAATCCCAGCGTATAGAACGGTTCAACGCCGCTGCCAGCCGCGGTAGACCACGGTTTAATATGATAGGAATCGCTTCTCCCGCCGTTGTGAACGGGTTGGTTTACGTTTGCAGACCCCACGGCGACGGTTATTTCATTTTCGCCGTCCGTCTTCAAAAGTTTTGAAACTTCAAATTCCGGTCCGCCGAACATACCCTCGTGACGCCCCAAATGTACGCCGTTAAGCCAGACGCGAGAGTAATAGTCCAAGCCGTCGAACGAAAGGAACGCGTAATCCCCGCGTTTGATTTGAGCGATTTCTTCGCTTGAAAGAGTAAACGTCTTTTTGAAGTACCAGATTTTACCTTCTATCCACAGGTACTGTTTCGAGTTCAGCCCAACGTACGGATCCGGCAAAACTCCCGCCTCGCAAAGAGCGCGGTGAATAGTCGTCGGACGATGCATAAAGCGCCATTCTTTTACGTCTTTTGTGTCGTTGTAGGTTCGAGCGGACGAATCTCGAAACCCGAAATTCCAGTCCGCGCTCAAATCGTGATGAGCGGCGCCGGTTCGCGGCGAAATGCGGAAATGGTTTTGAGTTCGAACGTCCTTCTTCCCCGACGGAGCGTCGCCCGGCTCTAAAGCGGAAGCGGCAGACGCAAACAAGGCAGCGGAAAGAAGACAACAGACAAACAGAAGCGATAGAAGCCGTTTCATAATTGGAATCCTTGATTATTATATTTTTAGGCGGGGAAGTCGGATCGTAGCCATGTCGT
>JAZUMX010000338.1:0-3944 GCA_045603865.1 Thermoguttaceae bacterium | reverse complement strand
CAATTTGCGTCAGCTGACCCGCGGCGACTACGACGACCTCGACCCGGTCTACACGCCGGACGGTCACATCGTTTTTGCGTCCTCCCGACAGGGCAGCTACGTTCGCTGCATGCCCATGACGCACGCGTTTGCAATGTCGCGCTGCGATTCCGACGGCAAAAACATCTACGTCAGTTCCGCTAACGGCGAGCCGGAATACATGCCCTCCATGCTGCCCGACGGACGCGTTATTTTCACCCGTTGGGAATATACGGACAAAGCCCTCTGGCGCGTTCAGTCCCTTTGGACGATGAACCCGGACGGCACGAACCCGCAGACTTTCTGGGGCAACCAGTCCACCTGGCCGGACGTCTTAACCGAAGCCCGCGCTATTCCGGATTCCAAGAAAGTCGTCTTTATCGGCTTGGGACATCACGCCTGGTTTGACGGCGCGATTGGATACATCGACCCGACAAAGGGCATGAACTATCCAGACGGTTTGGAGCGAATTACTCGCGAGACCCCGTTCCCGGAAGTCGGCAACGGCCCGACTGACCCGGCTCCGTCTTACGATTACCACGCCGCCGGCGCGTTCTACGCCTATAAGGCGCCGTATCCGCTGAGCGAAGAATATATGCTCGTTTCCGCCCGCGGAGGCAAGCGTCTGTACAGCGGTTCAGACAACGGCTGGTTCTTCAAGCTGTATCTGCAAGACGTCTACGGAAACAAGGAACTTATTTACGCCGCCGACAACGCCAATGCGTGGTACGCTCTGCCGTTCAAGGCGCGACCCGTCCCGACGGAAATTCCGGACAAAGTCGACTGGCCCAAGATCGGTTCTGGCGAAAAGCCCAAGCCCGGATACCTGTATTCCAACAACGTTTTTGACAACGCCCCGGAAATTCTGAAGGAAAAAGGCAAAGCGATCCGCGTTATCCAGATGGATCCGAAAACCTATACGACGTGGCACAAAACCGTTCAGCACGACGGCCCCGCCGTTTCGGTCTTCCAGGCAGAAGGCGTCAAACGCATTTTAGGAACCGTTCCAATCGAACCGGACGGAAGCATTTACTTTGAACTCCCTGCCGGCAAGTCCGTCTATTTTGAGATGCTGGACGAGAACGGAATGGCGATTCACGTCATGCGATCGTTCGCCAACGTCATGCCGGGCGAAACCCGCGGCTGCTTTGGATGTCACGAGTCCAACCTGGCGACCAAAGGCAACACGCCCAGCAAAGGCATGAACATGGCGATGAAGAAAGGTCCGCAAAAACTCACGCCGCCCAGCTGGGGAACGGAAGAGTCCATTTCCTATATGCGATTCGTTCAGCCCGTCCTGGACAAGTACTGCGGCAAGTGCCATCAAGACCCGGAAAACGACGCATATAAAACGCTCAACATGGTTTGCCGACCTTCGACGCACCCGTGGAGAAGCAACGTCTTGACCCGTCCGGGAGACGCCAGCCCGTTCTGCGAACCGTACTATACATTGGTTACCGGCGCCTGCCCGTGGGGTAGAGCGAAACCCAGAGACGAACACAACGTTCCCGCCAACCTTGCGGGTCTGTTCATCGTTGAAGGCTACGGCGGCAATGACCCCGCCAACCTCGCAACACTCCCGCCGTATTCCGCCTTCAGTCCCGTCAGCAAGCTTATTCACAACGCCTGCTCGGGAGAACATCACGGCGTTAAAGTAACTGGCGAAGACCGCGAACGCCTTATCGCCTGGGTTGACTGCAACGGTCCGTATCTGGGAGACGAAGAGATTCGTCAGATGTACGACCCGGCAGCGTTCAGCGTCGAGAACATTCCGCCAGTGCGTCCGCGCGTCGCCACCGCCCCGGTTATCAACCGATTCGACATTCGTCAGGACGGCGACTCCGAAAAGGTTGCCGGCGTTCCGCTGAAACTGTTCGCGCTCGAACCGTTTGAAGGCGAAATCGTCAGCGCGAAATACGGCGCCAACAACACGTTCGTTGACGTAACAGCGCAGCTCAAACAGCTCATGGGCGACAAGCGCGTTGCTATGATTGGGAGATACAACGATGTCTTCGGCGGCGACCCGATTCAAGGCGTTCCCAAGATTCTCAAAGTTACCGTTAAACTCAATGACGGTAGAACGCTCGACTACGTATTCCGGGAAAACGCCCCTATCATGCTGTCGGGGAAATAAGATTTGGTTAAAAGACGATTAGTTCTATGGTTGTAAAACCATGAGTGCAAATGCATAAAGCGGGAGGGAACTCCCGCTTTTTCTTTTGACAGGTATTAAGCCGCAAAGAACGCAAAGATCGCAAAGAAATTTTTAAAACTTCGCGAACTTTCTCCGCGTCTCTGCGTCTCCGCGTGAGGTTTTTCTTCGGCGGGCGATACGCCCGCGAACCGGGCTCAACCATGTGCGTGTGCGGGACAAACGTTTTGTTCGCCTGTCGGTGAATGCGTAATTACGTTCGCTACGCTCACACCCACGGGTTAACACCCGTGGCTCGCCTATATTTTTGCTCCATTACCACCTTTCATTAATTTGCGAACTCCGCGTGAGGTTTTACCGGGCGGCTCTACTCGCCTCTTCTCGCCAAAATCTTTGAACTGACGAACCAAAATACTAATACAAGCCTTTTCTGTGCGTCATAATATATGCAATCTGGAGAACTGAAAGAATTGGTTTGCCAGTAAAGAACAGTAATTTTTTTTAGACTTCCCTATAGGACTAAACATTCACTAAAAGCCCCGCTATGAAAAGCCTTGCGTATATTTTGAGCGTCTGCCTTATTCTGTCAGGCGTTTTTTCTGGCGTCTGTTATGGCTCGCAAAGCGATGGAGCGGCGATTTTCAACGCGGCTATGGAAGGCGATCTCAACCGCATTAAAGAGTTGGCTACACAGGGCGAGGACGTCAACGTAAAAGACAACGACGGGGCAACGGCCTTGCACTATGCCGCCATTACAGGTCAATTGAACGTGGTTTCGTTTCTGGTTGAACGCGGCGCGGACGTCAACGCAAAAGACAAAAAAAATGGGAAAAGCGTCTTGCATGAAGCCGTCTTTAGCGGCAATCTGGAACTGGTGAAATGGCTCGTTCAAAACGGCGCGGACGTCAACGCAAAAACCAATAATGAGGTGTCGGTTTTGCATTTCGCCGTTGAACTCAATAAATGGGACATAGTTCAATGGCTGGTTGAACAGGGCGCGGACGTCAACGCAAAAGACAGTGACGGAAACTCGGTTTTCATTTGCATTGCCCAAAAATGTAACTGGGATTTGGTAAAATGGCTTATCGATAAAGAGGCAGACATCAACGCAAAAGATAGATTTGAGATGACAGCCTTGCATTATGCCGCCTTGGACGGTAATCTGGAAACTGTAAAATGGCTCGTTGATAAAGGGTTGGACGTCAACGCAAAAAGCGATTATAAGATGTCAGTCTTGCAATATGCCATCGAAGGCGAAAACATGGATGTCATTCAATATCTAATTGAGCATGGAGCAGACAGCGCTTTTGACAAGGATTATTGGAATTCAGCGCTTTTTGCTGCCGCTCGACACGAGAATCTGGAACTGGTTCAATGGCTGGTCGAACAAGGCGCAGACGTCAATGCAAAAAACGATTTTGAGGAGTCCGTTCTGCATGAATCAGCCCAATGGGCGCAGCGTCTGGAAGTGGTTCAATGGCTTGTTGAACATGGCGCAGACGTCAACGCAAAAGACAAATACAATCGTACAGCCTTGCATTGGGCTGTTACACGGGACAATCTGGAACTGGTTCAGTATCTGGTCGAACAGGGCGCAGACGTCAACGCAAAAGACCGCGACGGGGCAACTGTCTTGCATTGGGCTGCCCGGGACGGTAATCTGGAAACTTTTAAATGGCTCGTTGATAAAGGATTGGACATAAACGCAAAAGACAATAACGGAAAATCCGTCCTGGATTATGCTAAAAAAAACTACTATAGAGATATTGAAAAA
>JAZUMX010000337.1:0-2514 GCA_045603865.1 Thermoguttaceae bacterium | reverse complement strand
CGTCGCGAAGCTTCAGCCCGGTTTTGGATTCGTTGAGAACGGACTTCCCTTTGAATTCGACAGCGTACGTCGGGGCTGGTTCGTTTTGAGTTACAGTAATTTTAACGCCGCCGTTGGGAGACGCCACTGTATAAACAGGCGCGCCCGCGTAGACGGCAGACAATCCAAGAGCAATTACAGCTGCCATGCAGGACAGCATTCGAGTAAAGGTCATGATGGTAGAGGGGGTTGAGGGTTGAGGAATATTAGGGGAATCTGACGGGTGAATTAAGCTATTAGCTCCTAGCTACTAGCTTTTAGCTTTGTTATTTTGAATTCCAGCTTTAAAAGTAAATGCATAGAACTACAAAAACCAAGCTAATAGCTAGCAGCTAACAGCTAGCAGCTTACTCGAGGATTCCCGCGCCGAAAGAATCGTTTGAGTCGTTTGATCCGTTTGAATCTTTTGAATTGTTTGAATCGTCAGGCTGCGTCTTGCGGGGCGGAGCTTGAGGGATGTTTTTTTGCGGGGCTTTGCGCTTGTCGCGACGTTCGCCGCCGCGCGTTTCCCGCTTGTCGTCCAGCTGTTCCAGCTGCTCGTCGTTAGCCTGCTGACCTGTGTATCGCAATTCACGCTGATCAAATGCTTCGTGAATGACTTTGATATCTGTAATGGGGTACGAAACGATCTGGAAGTCGCTCATTTCGACCTGAACTTTTTCCGCCAGGAATTCGTGACCGACAACCTTTCCGTCGCCGTCCGGGGTTGAGACAAACGTGCCCAGCGAGGGCATTTTGCCCTGCATTTCTTCGTAGGTTTCAAACTCGTAGCACAGACAGCATTTCAGACGTCCGCAGCGGCCGGAAATTTTGGACGGGTCAAGCGTCGCCTTTTGCATCTTCGCCATCTTCATGGAGACGGACGGCATGATCGTCAGGAAAGAATTGCAGCAAACCTCTTTGCCGCAGTCGCCGAAGTCTGCCAGGAGCTTTGCCTCGTCGCGAACCCCAATCTGACGCATTTCGATTCGGGTTTGGAATTCCGCCGCCAAAATCTTGACCAGTTCCCGGAAGTCGATTCGCCCGTCCGCCAAATAGTAGACGACAATGCGTTCGCCGCCGAAAATGTGCTCAATGTCGACCAGGTGCATGTCGAGCTGCTTTTGACGAATAAAGACCTGCGTCTGTTCGAACTCCTTAATTTCCAGCTCGTGAATCCGGTCAAGCTCTTTGAGATCTTCGTCGTTAATCGGTCGGACGATTTTCCCGTGCGGCGGCGTGCCGAGCTTGTTGATTTTCGCAAGCTCTTCCATCGTCTTTTGGTATTCCGGACGCATAAGCGACAGAACCTGAGCGGTTTCCATCCCGCGTTCCGTACGCGCAATGACGTACTCGTTATGTTTGTATTCCGCTTTGGCGGGCGCGGTAAAAATACCGACAATCCGCATCGCGCCGTATCGTACAATATATTCTGGCATAGAATAATTCGTAAAAATGATTGATAATTTACTATTGACGCAAAGCGATCAACAAAGCGTAAAGAGCTAAATCGGCTATGCGTCAAACCGTAGACTTTATATTAATATATATTTTACGGAAAGATTCGGGAATTGTCAAGGAGAGGGAACGATATTTTTAGAGAATTCTAAAAATAGATGGGAAAAGAGGAATCTCAATTAGTAAAGGCGACCATCGGGAGCGATGATAATACATTTCGCGCGGCAGCGCGGACTGGGAGCGGCGCCTCGCCGCTACTCCTTGACTTTTTTGATTAATATGGAATAATGAAATTTTCAGACCGGGCGGGAACGAGGCGTTGTAGATCGTTCCTAAGCGTCGGCGATTTAGCATTTTACTTAACCATACCGAATCATGTCAACAGAATCGAACTTCAATCCCGATAAAATGAAAAATCTGGTAACGCTTTGCAAACGCCGCGGAATCCTGTTCCAGTCGAGCGAAATCTACGGCGGTTTGAACGGATTTTGGGACTACGGCCCCCTGGGCGTCGAAATCAAGCGCAACGTCAAGGAAGCGTGGTGGCACGACATGATTCAGTCTCACAACGAGATGGTTCTCATGCCCGGCGCGCCGTCCAAATTTGAGATGGTTGGTCTGGACTGCTCGATTATTATGCATCCGCAGGTTTGGAAATGCTCCGGGCATTACGACCTGTTCCACGACGAAATGGTAGACTGCACCGAAACGAAGGGGCGTTACCGATACGACCAGATGCTCGGCCGCTGGGCAGAATGCAAGGGACAGAAGGCGTTTATCACCGCAGACCCGAAGGCGGAAGACGCCGAACAGGAAATCCATCGCCGCGCCATGAAGTTCTTCAACCTCCGCGCCAAAGATGAAGGGGAACTCAAGTTTACGTCTGATTTAACCTCTCTGACGACGCTTGACGATTTCTCCCAGGTCTTGGCTCCGGAAGCGAAACACGTCGGCACGCTGACCGAACCGCGCGAGTTCAACCTCATGTTCAAGACGATTGTCGGCGCTTTGGGCACGGAAGAACACGCCGCGTTTTTA
>JAZUMX010000336.1:0-7850 GCA_045603865.1 Thermoguttaceae bacterium | reverse complement strand
CTCGCGAGTGCGGGTTTCCCAAACCGGTTCGTAAACTGTGTAATTGTATGTGCAGGTTCGCGTCTCGGTTGTCGGCTTCATGACGGTGCACGTAATATTTTTCGTGCAGGTTTCCCAAACGGGCTTGCAAACCGTGTAGTTGATCGTCTTGCAGCGATTTTCGCAAACTGTCCGGTTAACGGTATAGCTGCAGTCGCGATATCGAACTTCCGGTCGCATTGTGGTGCACGTGATCGTTTTGGGTTCGATAACCGTTCTCATACAAGTGCGGTAACGGGTTTGACACTGCTGCTCATACACGACCTTGCGGCAGGTTCGCATAACAGTGTCTTCCTGCATAACATAATTGCAGCAGGGGGTGCAGCATGCCGCACGGCAAAGTCCGCAATAGCGGGCTTGAGCGACGTCGCTTATCACAACGGCGAATAAAGCGACTGCCAACGGCAATAACAAAAGCTTTTTCATTTCTTACGCCTCCTTAACGTACAGGGAAATCAAAACAGGAATTGAATTTATGGCACCCGATAATATTTATGGCGCCCGATAATAAGGTGGGAAGGTTCCCGTTTGATTCCATATTAATTAATCGTGTCGATACGACCGCGATAATTGCAATTTACCTAGCAATTCACTTTTAATATCGGTATTTCAAACGGATAACTACAATTCCTGCGTCTATTTTTGAAAAAAAATATAAACGTTCAATTATAATAGGACGGTCAATTCAAGTTTATCGATTATGAAAACGAGATAAACCTGTTATCCCGATACTCTATTTTACTTATTTTATTCTTTTTGTCAATATACTGAATTGAAAAATTTGACAATTTGCATAATATAAAGCATATTGGCATTGTACATAAAAACATTATCTGTATACCTAGTGTATAGTATAATACAAAAAATGGATAAGAGAGGTAAAATTCGACGATAATCGAGAATTATTCCGCTAAAATCATATGATTAATTGATAGAATCGGCATAATCGAAACTTTCAGACTTTTTTTCTTGAAAATCGATTCCAGGCTATTGTCAAAAGTCAGATTATGGTGTATAATTTCAAAGAATGTAAAATATGGATTAACCGATTTAGAGGCGCAAGCCCCCAAAACATGACTTAAATTGGAACCTTCCAAATAAACAGAATGTTTGAAAAGTCCGGTTTGACAGCCCCTAAATTAAAATTATATTACCTGCATTTTCCGCCCCCCAATTATTTGAAAAAGGAGTTTATATGAAACAATTCATTCTGCGCGCTATGGTCGCCATGTTTGTATTGTGCGGCGTTTTGATTGTTACCCAAACCTGCTCCGCATACACGCCCAATTATCCGCAATACACAAGCGCGCCCGTCCAGAGCGTACAACCCGTTCAAAATACAGCATACGTCTACCCTCCCTTTGGAACTCAGGTTATGTCTCACCCCGTTACGCCGACCCAGTTGAGAACGGGATATACTCGCCAAGAGATCCGCGCCATGCCGATGATTGCCCGCCCCAACCGTCCTGGACACTTTATTGGCAACACAGTTCGCAGACGCGCGGGAGTTGGATACTGATCATTTGTTTTTTTCTCCTTTCCCCCGAGGCGTAAAATGAGTTTTCATTTTACGCCTTTTTTTATTGAGAGGCAGTAGGCAGTAGTTTTTAAATTCGCCGCAAGCGAATCCCTACTCCCTATTCCCTACTGCCTACTACAGATTCCCTCCTGCGGTTCGCATCGCCTGCTGCGCCCATTGAGAGTCCGGGAATTTCTCGATAAGACGTCGAAAAATCCGGAACGCTTCGTCGCGGTTTCCTTCATTGAGAAGAACGGTTCCAGCTGAATAAAACGCTCTGGCTTGCAACTCGACAGGCGCTTTGGAATTCGCCGCGCACTGCAAAAAATTCAAAGCCGCTTTGTCCGTTTTGACAGCCCTGTCTGCGCCGCTGCGACTCCAAAGCTGACCCAGAATAAACCGCGGTCCGAACTGAAGATTTTTGGGAAGAGCGTCTGCTTTCTTTTCCAAATTCTTCAACGCCGTTTCGGTCATGGGCGTTAAAGACAAACGATTGAGCTGCATTTGCGCCAATGCGGCAACGTCGGCGTCGTCAGACTTCGTCAGAGCGTTAAGAGCCGTCTGCGCCTCGGATTTTTTGTCTGATGTCAAAAGGATGCTGGCGCCCAGCAAAGCGACGTACGGATACTTTTGTTGACGAATGCAGCCTTGAGCCAACTGCTGCGTTTTAACTGTCGCCTCGACAGTCGTCCAGACAAGAGGAACGCAGTCGTAAAACGCGGTTTTGGGGTCAAGCTGAACAAGCTGAACATACCGGATCGCTGCTTCTTCAGGACGATTGAGAGAACTGAAACACTCAACCTGACGCGCCAGGATTTCATGCTTCATCCAGCCGTCAGGAGCTTGAACCAAAGCCTTATCCAACAGCGGCAGCGCCTGGTCAAACTCCTGATTGCTCATCCGAAGTTTCGCTTCCAGATACGTTGACGGATAATCCGCCTGAATCTCTGCAATACTGCTGGTTTCAATAGACTTTATCTGCCCGGAGGACGTTCTTAAAAACAGTTCATCGCGACTATAATTTTCTATCGTTCCCGTCGCCTTGACTTGACGTCCCGTTACAGAATTCTGATATATAACCGTATCTTCCGCATACGATGAATAGTATACAAAAATACACGCATATATAAAAATGGGGATTTTGTATTTCATAGGGGTTGAAATCATGTGAAATATCTTTAGGTCAGTATATATTAGCTCAGTATATATTACCGTTTTAAGTCAAAGGTTAATCGGACGTTTCCAGACCTGAAACGCTCTCATTTGACTTTTCGTCCATGTTATGATGAATTGTTGATTAAAAGATTAAATAATTTCAGATTTTTAACCGATAATTCTAATTGATACACTGAATTAAATGCATGTTTGTTTGCATTTACAGGCAATTCCCATATATTTCCATTAAAAGGATTGATAACCATGAAAACAGCGAAAAGATGGATCGTCAGCGCCGGCGCTTGCCTGTTAGCGCTGACAAGCATGAGCGTGAGTTTCGGGCAGGCTCCGATAGCTCCGATTCCCGAACAGACCAACGATGGCTTACCGCTTCTGACAGAACCGGCGCCGATTAACGTCGCTCCTATTGAGCCGATGCGAGCTCCTGCCGCTCCGGCTGACGTTCCTGCTCCGGCAATCAACGCCGTTCCGCAAGTTGCAGCGCCAGTTCCAGCTCCGGCTCCTCAGCAAGCAGCTCTTCCTCAAGCAGCTCCTGCGCCTGCAGCTCCGACGACGACAACTCAGCAGCCTTGCCAGCAGTGCAGCGATCCGTGCCAAACCTGCCCGGATGGAGCGTACTACTCTCCAACCCCGTATTACGGACAGGATGCCAGACCGTGGTGGCTGAACATTCGCCCGGTTCCGTACACGCCCGTTGAACATGGACACGGGGGAATGGGATTGGGAGGGCGCCCTGCGATGGGCTTTGTTCGCGATCGCTACGGACGCTTAGCTCCAATTGAACCCCCGTTCTATCAGACCCGCGGTCCGCGAGATTTCTATCTCGACAATCCCCGTCCGTTAGGCTACTAAGTCTAACAGATTGTTTCTCGTGAAACAATCGCTCGCTTAAAACAAAAAGACGTCTGAAATTCTCAGACGTCTTTTTTTATTTGTCAGATTCTTATTTGTCAGATTCTGTGAATCCGGGTTCAAATCATTCCGTCGTAAACGGGGTTACCGGCAAACCTTCTTTGGAATACAGAGTAACGCCGTCCGGATTGTTCTGCCAGGCGTAGCGGGCTTTGACCGGATTGGGAACGTCAGGACTTGTCAACACGACCGTGTCGGCGTCAACAATCTGAGCGTCCGCCCAGAAGTACTTGCCGTCTTCGCCAGCAATGGCAAACCACTTAATCGTGTTGACGTCTTTGTTCTGTTTGACTTCGCGTCCGAACAGTTTGGCAATCATCAAACCGCCGCCAACGTTGTCGAATTTCAGAACGGCTTTGCCGTCTTCAAACTTGGCGTCCTTGAGAGTTGGAGAGGCGTACTTGCAATCCTTGCCGTAGGTCTGAGCCAGGGCATTGAGAGCCAGACGGTTGCCAACAATCCACTTGTTTTGAGGGTGAATGTCTCCCGCTTCGCCAGCGTCGATAATAACCGCCTGACCTGTTTTCGGAACTTCCAGGCATCGGGTCTGACCGTCGCGAATTCTCGCCCAGCCGCCGTCGCAGTTGGGGTCTTCAGACGTGCCCATAAAGTTGGCGAGCTGAACCCAATAGAACGGAATGTCGCCCCAGATCTTGCGCCATTCCAGAATCATCGCCTTCTGCTTGTAATAGTAGAATCCGCCTTCGCCAGCGTTCGAGCAGCCCTGATACCAGATCGCGCCGCGGACAGCGTAATTCTTCCACGGAGCCAACATGGCATAGTACATGCCGCCAGCGGTGCGGAAATCGGACTTGCCAGCCTTGTTGCGGGCTTCGATAAGCTGCTTGCCGGGTTCTTTGGTTTCTTCGCAGTTGTTCCAGCCTTCGTCCGGAATCCAGGAGTTGATATTGGATCCGCCCCAGTTGGAATCGATCAGTCCGATTGGACAGCCGAGTTCTTTGTGCAGACGCATAGCGAAATGGAAGCCAGCGGCGGTGCAATCTTTCTGAACGGCGTTTTTGCATTCAAGCCAGCCAAAGCTGTTAAAATCTTCCAGTTCGGACATGGCAGTGTTGTGCTGAACGCGATTAAATCGGATAAAGCTGAAGTCGCCGGTAATCTCTTCGGTGTTGCAAGCCAGACGTCCGCAGCCGTTGGGCAGCTTCTGGAACCAGCTCGAAAGCGGCATTTCCATGTTGGACTGTCCGGAGCAAATCCAGACTTCGCCAACGACGACGTTTTTCAGAACGATTTCGTTTTTGCCGGTAACGACCAAATCGGCGCCCCAGTTGAGCGCGGGCATAGGTTGAAGTTCAACCATCCACTTGCCGTCATCGCCAGCTTTGGTTTTGACTTCCTGACCATTAAACTTGACGGTTACGTCTTCGCCAGCATCGGCGTAGCCCCAAACCTTGACGGGAACGTCCCGCTGCAAGACTGCGTTGTCGGTAAACGCTTTTGTCAATCTGACGTCTGCATAAGACGTCGCTGCAAACAAACCAGCCGCAACGGCAATCGCCATTACGGAAACTTGAAGGAGGGAAATTCTTTTCATGGATAAACAACTCGAATTAAAAAATGAAATTGGAAATACTAAAAACGTCCAACGTTCAAACGTCTTTTCATTCCAGAAACCCATTAAACACGATTATAAAACTTTGAAAATCAAAAAGCAACAGGGAGGAGGAGGGAATTTTGAAAAAATTTGGAGTTAGTAGCGAGTTGCGAGTTGCGAGAAAACGTTTACGGGGGGCGGGGATTACCCGCCAATAAACAACCTTTGATTATCGCGGACAATGTCCGCTCCCCAGAAACAAACCCTTTCCTGCTCACTCTTGAAAAATAATCTAAAAGCGCTATATTGAAATAAAGTTGCAAGAAATAATCAGCAAAAAGCAAGAAACGCATCAAAAAAAACTAATGCTAACATTCTCTCGCAACTCGCTACTCGCAACTCGCAACTCTTATGAAACTCAAGTACGGTCTGACGTACCCGACATGGCAAGGCGTTTACCTTGTCGGGATTTTTATCGCTCTGTGCATCGCAGCGATGATGCGACAGATCAATCTGCTTTTGTTCATAGCGGGGCTATTACTCGGAGCGTTGATTCTGTCCTGGTCCATGGCGAAGATAAAAGAGGGCTGGTTCAGAGTTCAGCGTCGTATGCCTGTTACCATCCATGCGGAATCGGAATTCGTCCTTTCCCTGGATTTAACCAATGTTTCTCGCGGAACATTGTTTGCTTTGGCTGCAAGAGAAGCTATCAATACTGTTGAGTTGCGAGTTGCGAGTTGCGAGTTGCGAGAAGAATTAGGCAAGAGGCAAGAGACAAGAGGCAAGAGTACGCAAGTGCCTCAAAAAACTACTGCCTCCACTACTGCCTACTGCCTACTGCCTACTGCCTCATTCTTTTTCTCAAAGCTTCCCCCCAACCAAAAAACAACCCGCGAGTTCGTCTGCCAAATCGACCGCCCGGGCGAATATCGTTTAGAACCGGTGGAATTGATTTCCCGATTCCCCTTGGGGTTGTTTGAATGTCGAGTTCGGGTAGGACGAGCGGCGACGTTTTGGGTTTATCCAGCTCTTTTAGACGACCTTCCGGAAGACCTGGTTCAGCTCACCGCTCAGAGTTATGATGGCGTTTCTCGCGAAACAAACCATTCTTCTCGAAACGTGGGCGACTTCCATTCCGTTTCCGCATACAGGCCCGGGGAAGACGTCCGGTTGATTCACTGGCGATCGTCCGCCCGGCTGGGCGACCTGGTTATCAGACAATTTCAGCCCCCCTTGGGAGCGTGGCTGGGAATCGTCGTTGACATGACTCCGCCTGACGGTTGGGATCAAAACGAATCGAACGACTTACCGGAACAGATTCAGCACAATATCAAACTCGCCGCGACGGTTGTCTATCGACTTTGCAGTAAAACCGCAGAATACTCCGGGAAAGAAACGCAGATCGTTTTAGCTCTGACCAGCGATCCAGACAACATCGTATCCGGACGCGCCGATTCAAACTTCTTTCATCAAGCCATGCAGACTTTGGCGTCCGCTCAATTAGATAGCTCTGGACAAAACAAAACCGCCGAAACAATCTCGGCGGTTAAGGAACTCGTTCCCGAAGGAACGAAGGTTGTTACGTTATAATTAGCAATTAGCAATTTGCAATTAGCAATTGACGCAAAGCGCTGCACAATAATTGATAATTGCTAATTGCTCATTGCTAATTCTCGAAGAGCCAGCTGGACAGGTATCGTTCTCCGCAGTCGGGCAGGAAGACGACGATTCTCTTTCCGGCGAATTCGGGTCGTTTGCTCAGTTCCAGAGCGGCGAACAGAGCGGCTCCAGAGGAAATGCCGATAAGCAGCCCTTCCTTCTTGGCAGCCAGGCGAGCGGTATTGCCCGCGTCTTGCCAGTCAACCTGGATAATCTCGTCGAGAATGTCGGTATTGAGCACCTTGGGAACGAATCCCGCGCCGATGCCCTGAATCTTGTGAGGGCCGGGTTTCCCGCCGGACAGAACCGGGGAGTCTTTCGGTTCGACCGCGATAATTTTTACGTTCGGATTGGCGGCTTTGAGAACTTCTCCAACGCCGGTAATCGTTCCGCCTGTTCCAACGCCAGCGACGAAGACGTCGACTTTGGAATCCGTGTCACGGAGAATTTCCTCAGCGGTGGTCTTACGATGGGCTTCCGGGTTGGCAGGGTTTTCAAACTGCTGCGGAATGATCGAACCGGGGTTGGCGGCTTTGAGTTCTTCCGCCTTGGCGATCGCGCCTTTCATGCCAGCCGGTCCGGGGGTGAGAACCAGTTCCGCTCCGTAAGCCGCCATGAGCTTGCGGCGTTCGATTGACATCGTTTCCGGCATCGTCATGATAATGCGGTATCCTTTTACCGCTGCGACCAGAGCCAGACCAACGCCGGTGTTGCCGCTGGTCGGTTCGATAATCAGTCCGCCGGGCTTCAGCGCGCCAGACTTTTCCGCCGCCTCAATCATTGCGAAAGCAATACGGTCTTTGGCGGAACTTGCAGGATTGAAGTACTCAACCTTAGCCAGGACTTCACCCTGACCCTCGTTGAGCTTGTTGATTCGCACAATCGGAGTGTTTCCGATTGCGTCTAAAATAGAATTGTAAAACATGATAAAATGAAGTGTTTGTAAGGGAGTAGGAAGCTATTAGCTTCTAGCTCCTAGCTTCTAGCTTT
>JAZUMX010000335.1:0-3246 GCA_045603865.1 Thermoguttaceae bacterium | reverse complement strand
TCTTTCCAGTACGCTTTGTAAACGCCCATCTGACCGGAGAAGGTTTTCAAAACCTGGTCGAAATCGGCGGTTATGCCAGGATGAGCGGCGTCGCGTTTGACGTATTTTTTGATCCCCTCGATAATAACCTTGCCCATATCTTCAATCTTGACGCGGTTGGCAGCAGAGAGATGATAGGTTTTGTCGTGAAGTTCCGGATGGGAAATGACGTGAGTCATAACCTGTGAAATCCAGTCAACCGGGACAAAGTTCTTTCGGTCAGTCAGTTTCATCCCCAATACTTCGCTGTATCGAGCGAAGTCGTTATCTGTCGTCTTTACCGGGTCGGCAAACGGAAGAACGATTTTAATCGGGGCGTAAAAGCCGTGGAACGTCGGCGTGTAACCGGTGTGACGGTCGCCGACGATAATCGCCGGACGGAACACGGTCAGGGAGTCGATAAACCGGCAGGAGCGAACCATCTTCTCCGCTTCGACCTTGCTCTTTTCGTAATCGTTGCCGAATTCCTGTCCCTCGTCCAACTCGGATTCCAGAACGACGCCCTGGCGAAGTCCGCAGACGTAACAGGTCGAAACGTGATGGAACTTGCGAATGTTGGCGCTTTGGCACAGCTGCAAGACGTGCTGCATTCCCTTGACGTTGGACGCGTACGGCTCGCCGCTTTCGTCAGCCACAAACGTCAGGCTGGCGGCGTTATGCAGGATGGATTCTACATGCTGGGAAATCCAGTGAATCTGCGCTCTGTTAAGCCCCAATTCCGGCTTGTGCAAGTCGGATTCCATAATCACCGGACGCGGGAGCGCGCGCCCCAGCTGCGTTTCGAATCGGCGCAGAATCCCCTCGATGCGCTGTTTGGCGCTTTCGCGGCGGCTGGAACGAATCAAAGCCAAAACGGGAATGTCGCGGCGAAGCAGGTCTTTAAGCAAATACGACCCCAAAAGCCCTGTTGCCCCTGTCAATGCAATGTACTTCATATGTTAGTTGCGAGTTACGAGTTGCGAGTTGCAGATTTTGTAGCGTTCTGAACAACTCCGTATTATTCAATCTTTCTTTTACGCTCTGATATCCGCGCCGCCGTCAACCAGCAGGACGGATCCCTGAACCATGTCGCTTTCCTCCGACGTGAGGAAAACAATCGCGTTTGCGACGTCGCGCGGCGTTACAAGCCGATTCCCGACGCAGGCGTGCTTCGGCGCTTCCTGGAACATCAAGTCAGAATGCGGCAGTCGGCGTCCGGAATCGGTATCGACCAAACCCGCCTTGACGATGTTAAAGTTGATCTTTTCGCCCAGCTCGCGCGCCAGGTGACGAACAATCGCCTCCAACGCCGCCTTGGACGCCCCGATCAAACCGTACTGTTCCAGAGCCTTGTGCGCCCCATGGCTGGAAATGCCAACGACTTTTCCGCGCCATTTTGAGTTCTCCAGCAAATCCTGAGCCGCCTGGACCAGCAGAATCATCGGGAGCGTGTTGGTTTCAAACGCCGCGCGGAAATTGTTGAGGCTGGCTTTCATCAGCGGACGAAAACCGCCCGTCGCAGCGTTGGAAACGATGATGTCCAGCTGACCAATTTCACGGCGAATGAAATCAATCATGGAATCAATGTCGTCCTTTTGGCTTACGTCCGCCTTGACAACGTAAACGTTGCGCCCGAGGTCGGCGATTTGTTCTGCAATCGACTCTGCATTCGATCGCGAGGACGCGTAATTGATAACAATGTCTGCGCCTTCTTCAGCAAGGCGGAGCGCCGTTCCGCGCCCGATGCCTCGCGACGCGCCGGTTACTAACGCTACTCTTCCGTCTAATCTACCCATTTTGTTACTGTTTATTGGTTAGTGGTTAAATAAATATTCTAAGTTAAATAAATTTTCTAATATATTATTCTCGAAACTATCCTCGAATAACTGACGCCTGAAAATTGAATACGTTTACAATAACTTCGCCCTTTTCGTTGTATAAAGTAAAATTAAAGTATTTCTGTTCATATCCGCCTGGCAGTTCAACCACGCGTGCCAACTTGCAGCAGCACTCGCAGCGTTCGCCGGGGACAACCTTTCCAGAACCGTATTCAATTGACTCAAATTCCGCTGGAACAAAGACATTGTGAGTTTCTGAAATTGCGCTCAAAATTCCACACGAATACAAACACGCATCCATAATTGCAGGCGTGGTTGAAATCTCGCCAGATCGGCTGCCGAACAGGGCGATATTCTCCTGCGGAATAATAGCTCCAACAGCAAACGAACCATCGTTAAATTGAACTGTTTTCAAACATTGAAGAACTGGTCCATGATATATGGATTGTTCTCCAAATTCGGGGTACTTCCATTCGATTGTCTGGCTAAGAGATTTTTGCGATGCAACAAAATCATGTTTGTCATCGTTTTGACCAAACGTAACCGTACAGCGATAATACGGACAATTTTCGTTAATCTTCTTTCCGGCTTTGTTATAGAAATCTCCTTTAACCAAAACGTTCCAAACGTTGGGCGTTTCGGTTTTTTCCAAACGGCAAACCAGTCTGTACGGAGCGTCTTGAGTGCAATTCATACCGCGAACAATCGTGAGATTCTTTATTGCCGACATTGGCTCAAATCCCCGCTTCACGGTCAGAACTTTTGCTGTTTCAGCGATAAATTCCAATCCAATGACAATCGGTAAAATTGGACGTCCTTTAAGTTGATGCTGCAGCAAAAAGACGTCGGCAGCAGGGTCTACTACACATTCCGCCTCAATCGCGTCGTCAGAAAGCAAACAGATGTTGCTCAACAAAATCGGTTTTGAGTCAGGAACGCGAGACGACGAGCAAGGAGGCTCTGAAGGCTTTTCCTCTTGTTTCTCAATTTCAATCTTGCCGCCTTGAAGGACGGTAAGAATCATCTGCGCGCACTGCGCCGGTTCGGTCGTCCACGGAATTTGAATCTGTTCGACTGGCAGAATCGCCTTGACGGACTCGATAAACTCCTGAGTAATCGGGTCAACCGAAGTACAAGTCGGAACGACAACCTTTTCCGCGCCGGCGCTCTTGCAGGCTTTAACCCAATCCAGAGCCGGTTTGTCAACCGTCTTGTGTCGGTATTCAATCTGAGCCTTGTTCATCAATCGCGTCAGCTGTTCGTCACGGCAAACCATCAAGACGGGCGCAGACGGCTGAGATTCTCCCAATTTACGGCGAAGCCCAAAGGCGTCGGCGTTAGAGCCAAAGACAAAATCTGTAATTGCTGTCGGCTGATCGGCGGCGGCATC
>JAZUMX010000334.1:0-1857 GCA_045603865.1 Thermoguttaceae bacterium | reverse complement strand
ACGGTTACAAGGAACGGACGGGTACAATGAAAGTGGTAGCGGCAGTGAGACCCGCAATTTGTCGGGCGCAAATCATAAATCTGGTAGTCGTTCCCTTACGTCCGCTGGGCGTGATAGTGTTACGGACAGCGGCGAAAATGTGCGAACGCGGACGGAGGTATCAGCCGACGAAGCGACGCAAAGAGGAAACGCGACAGAAAGCGGATTATCAAATCAGACAGTCACAAAAGGCGGCTCGGAAAGCACAAGCGCAACGGTGGCGGCGACGGATAACGGGCAGAGCAAGACATACGGTCTTGACGTTGGAACGTCAGTACCCACGTCAGAAACATCCGCGCAAAATTCCTCGGCAAGCAACAGTGTTACGAGTTTTGACAATCGTTCCGACGCAACGTCGCAGAATCAATCGAAGGCAACAACGGACGAAACAAACGCAGAACGTCGGCAAAATTCGTCAAGTACAGACGTTGAAAAACTTGGGCAAGCTCGAATGACGGACCGCTCCGACGTATCAACAGAAACGTTTAACGATATAGCTGATAGTCGTAATGAACAAGAACAAGCGTCTAAAAGCCGCAATGTTAAACATGACGGGGAACACGAGCACACATTACGCCGGACGGGATTCCGAACAGACAGCATTTCGCGTCTAATCCGCGATTATATTGACTTATGGCAAACGGACTATTTCAAGATTGTGTTCAATGACATTGACACATACTTGACTTTAGCGGTTTACTAATCCAGTCTTAACGTTAAGACTGACACATTTTTACTACAGGAGGCGCATTATGAAGATTACGCAAGTTGCGGAATTTACTAACGCCGCTACTCAATCCCTTTTGGGAAACGAAGCGGTGGTAAATCAGGACCTGTCAAACATCGTCGATATTGGCCGTCAGATTACCAACCTCGAAAGCTGGCGCAACAAATTTCTGACGGAACTTGTCAACCGCATTGGCCGCTGGCATTACATCAATCGCGTGTACGAGGGGAATGTTCCTTCTATCTACAAAGACGCGTGGGAGTACGGCTCCATTATGGCTAAGTTCTGGGGCAAAATCAACAGGGCGCAAGTCAACCCCTCTTGGGAATTGCAAGACGGCATGGACTACAGCATGAATATCTTCCACGCGCATGAAATGTCGTCTCGTTTCTGGAACGCCATGACGACGCATGAAGTGGAAGATTCCATTGTCGACATGCAATATAACGACAGCTTTTCTGGCGCGGATGAACACGCCGCTTTCGTTAGCATGATTATGACGAATATCACGAACACGTTGAATCTTGCTAACGAGACGCTTGTCATGTCGGTTATTCGCAATTTCATCGGCGAAGTGTTAGCGGAAGGGCAACCGCTCCAAAAGGTGAATTTGCTTTCGGAGTACAACGCCACGCATTCCCCTACTTTGACGGTTGCGCAAGCAATGGAAAGCGCGGAATTTATCCGCTGGGCGATTGTGGAAATCCAGTTGACGGCGCGCAAAATGTCGAAGTATACGACGCTCTTCAATGTTGGGGCGCAAGAGCGCTTTACCCCCTCGTCCGGCCTGAAGATTGTCTATCACGACAATTTTCGCACGAAAGTTGGCGCGTTTCTCTATAACGCTCCGTCGCAGTTTAGCGTGGATTATCTCGGATTGCCTATGGGTGATAGCGTTCCCTACTGGCAAGGTCCCTCTACAGATTTTAGCTTTACGAATACGTCGAAGATTGACGTGACGGTACAGACGGATGCCGGAACGACGGCGACGGTGCAACAGGGCGGAATTATCGCTGTTATGTTTGACGAATACGCAATGGCGGTATGTAACGAAAAGGCGAAAACATTCGCCCATTACGTCAAGAAGGCGG